>CAUJGC010000339.1 GCA_963169075.1 Myxococcota bacterium | reverse complement strand
AGCGAAACAGGACGAACGGCGCCGGCCCCCCCGTGACGGGGGGGCACCGACGGGTAGCTGGGGGCGAGCGAGCAAAGCGAGCACATGGCGAGCGAGCGCAGCGAGGGAGGTCGGTGTCCCCCCGTCACGGGGGGGACCGGCCCCGTTCCGCCGATGAAGCGAAGCGAAGTCGGCGGTTACGGGGCCGGGGGGGTCAGCGGCCCCTCCAGATCCTCGATCTTCGGGTTCATGGCGAGGGCCTTCTCCCGGTGGGTGGCGAAGCGGGAGGGCGCGCCGGCCTTGGGGGGGGTGCGGGCTTCGAGGGCCTGATAGATCCGGGCGGCGGTCCAGTGGAACTCCGCGAGCTGGACGGGGGAGGCCAGGGCCTTCTCGATGCTGACGACGGCCTTGTCGAGCTGGCCGTTGTCGAGCTGAGCCGCGGCGAGCGCCGCCCAGGAGGAGGCGCCGGGGCGGAGCTTGACGTTCTTCTCCAGCAGCTCCAGGCCCTTCTTGGGGTCGGCGCCGATGCCGAGATAGAACTCGGCGGCGTGCCAGTACATCGCCTCGGGGTGCTTCTTGAGGAGCTGCTCGTTCTTGGCGCGGGCGAAGATGATGGACTCCTTGGCGCGCTGCTCGTCGCCTTCGGCGGCCTGAAGCTCCGCGAGGGCGGCGATGAACTCGGGGTTGGAGGTCTGCTGGACGACCTCGGCGTAGAGCTTCATGGAGCGCTGGCGCTCCCCGAGGCGTCCCTCGATCTCCGCGAGGTGCTCCTTGGCGAGGGGGTACTTGTCGCAGCGCTCCCAGGCCTGGTGGAAGAAGGTGCGCGCCTGAGCGTAGTCGCCGGAGTGCATCGCCAGGAGGCCGCGCTGGACGCTGAGCCAGGCCAGGGGGGTCGGGGAGGTGTCGCTGTAGAGCTGCTCCGCCAGCGCGAAGTGGCGCTTGGCCCGGGTGACGTCGCCCAGCTGCCAGTAGAGGATGCCCGCCTGGCTCTGGGTGCCGAAGGAGGGGCGATCCACCACCGCCTTCTGGAGGAGGGGGATCGCGTCGTAGTCCCCGAGCTGGAAGCGGACGTTCGCCAGCGCCAGCTCCAGGTCGTCCTTCTGCGAAGGGGCCAGCTTGATGGCCTCCTGGTAGTCCTTCACGGCGCCGTCGAAGCGGTGGAGCGTGGCGCGGATCTTGGCGCGCAGCTCGTAACCGGCGGCCTCCCTGGGCTCCAGCTTGATCGCGCGGGTGGCGACCTCCTCGGCCTGGGACATGAGGTCGAGGTTCCCGTAGACCTCGCCGTTGGCGTAGAGCAGCTCGGCGTAGAAGCGCTGGTGGCTGGCCTGGTCGGGCTGGGCCTCGGCGGCTTTCTTGCGGCCGTCGAGCTGGCTCTGGAGGTTGCCCAGATAGACCGCGCAGGAGGTGGTGGGCAGCTCCTCGGCGGTGCGAGGGCGCTCCAGGAGGAGGCGCCCCTTGCTCCGCGCCTCCTTCTTGAGGCGAGCCGGGTCGAACTTGATCGTCTTGGGGAGCTTGAGCGGAGAGGAGCCCCCCTGGATCGCCAGCTTGCGATCCTTCGCGGAGGGCGCCGAGGCAGGCGCCGCCGCGCTGAGGGGCGCTGAAGAGGCCGCGTCCGCCTGGGGTGGCGGCGAGGCCGGGCGAGAGCAGGCCGCCAGAGCCGCGAACAAGAAAGGAGCAACGATGGACAACGGGAGAGCTGGGCGGCTCGACGAGAGGCGATGCATGGTGGGGCTTCTCCGGGGGGAGGCTGAGAGGATGGACCAGAGCGGAGAAGGCCCCCGTCGATGACGGGGGCCCCCGGGGTTCCTCGCGACAGCGCGTGAACTTACTGCGCGGGGTTCAGGTAGGGGAAGGTGTTGGTGAAGCCGATGTCATCGGCGTCCACCGCGTCGGTGACCGCCGCAGCCCCGACGAGGGACTGGAGGGTCTTGTCCATGACGTCCTCACCGAGGGTGCGGCCGCCGCAGTTGTTCGCGATGCCCAGCTCCAGGGCCAGGTAGCCCCCGGTGCAGTCCGCGAGGTCGATGTTGATCTGGAGGACGTCATCCGCGAGGAGGCTCGCCAGCGCCTGGCGGTTCTCGGGGGTGTCGCCCAGGAGGCCGTTGTTGCCCGTGCCGTCCAGGTCGTCGTAGGCCTGGAGGAAGACGAGCATCTCGGGGGTGAAGATGGCGCCGTCGCCGGGGCGGACGGCGTTGAAGGCGTCCTTGTTGCCGGAGCTGACCAGGGCGGTGTTGATGCCCGGGCGGCCCATGCGGTCGATCTGACGCGGGGCGTCCGCGTCCACGCAGACGCCGCCGCCAGCCGCCGAGGCCGCGAGGCACTCCGCGATGGTGTTGTTGGGGGAGGTGGCGGCCGCGTTGGCGTAGGTCAGGCGGCAGTGGACGGTGTTGCCCGTGTCGTCACCCAGGGCGCCGTCCTCCCAGTCCGCGCAGGCGGTGACGCAGGCGTCAGCGTCGGCGTAGACAGCGCTGGTGCCCGCGCAGTTCTCGACGGCCACGGCGCAGAAGCGCTCGCAGAGGGTGGCCTCGGGATCGACGCAGACGCCGCCGCCGTTGGGGGCGCCGTGGGCGCAGTGGACCGCGGGGTCCGCCTCGGCGGGGGGCCCGAGGTGGTAGATGCGGCACTGGACGCTGTCGCCCGCGGTGTCACCGTCCATCCCGTCGGTCTGGAAGTTCTCGCACGCCGACTCGCACTCGGCGCGGGTGGCGTAGAGGAGGTTGCCGCCGGTGCAGTTGGCGAGGGCCAGATCGCAGTAGGTGTCGCAGGGGTCCACGGGGGTGACGTCGATGCAGACGCCGCCGCCGTCCACGCCCGCGTGGGCGCAGTGGGTGGCGGGGTCGGCGGCGGCGGGATCGCCCGCGTGGTAGGTGCGGCACTGGAGGGTGTCGCCGGAGGTGTCCCCGTCCATGCCGTCGTCGTCAAAGCCCGCGCAGGCCACGCGACACTCGGCGCCGTTGTTGTACTGGGCGTTGTCGCCGGTGCAGTTGGTCGCCAGCGTGTCGCAGTAGGTGGCGCAGGCCGGGCTGCACTCCTTGGCGACATCAAAGCCGCTGATCGCCAGCGGGGTCGCCGTGGCGCAGTCCAGCGCGCCCACCGCGAGGATCTGCTGGCGGGCGTTCTCGTCCTGGGCGCAGGCCGTCTCGCAGGAGGTCTTCAGGACCGCGGTCAGCTCCGCCCCGCAGGCGTCGCTCAGCTCCTGGCACGCCGAGATAGTCCCGCAGACCTCGACGCACTGCGCCACAGGGTCCGGGGTGTTGTTGGTGCCGGGGTTGTTGTTGGTGCCCGGGTTGTTGTTGGTGCCCGGGTTGTTGTTCGTCCCCGGGTTGTTGTTGGTGCCGGGGTTGTTGTTGGTCCCCGGATTGTTGTTGGTGCTGTTGTTCGCCGTGTTGTTGGCGGCGGGCGCAGGATCCTCGTCGTCACCGCAGGCGGTGAGGGAGAGCGAGGTGAGCGCGAGGAGCGCCGCAGCGAGGAGAAGGGAGAGGTGCTTGCTGTGCATAGGGGGTGTCCTCTGGCTCACTGAGCGGCCTGGCGCTGGGTGGAGGCCCAGACGCGGAGCGTATCGGCGTCACCGAAGACGCTGTTATCGATCTCGACGACGATGGCGACGGTGTTGAGGGGAGCGAAGAAGTCCGTGCCGACGTCATCCAGGAGGGGCGCGGGGTCGGGGGCGCCGTTGAGCACCGAGCCGAGGACCGCGTTGAAGGCGTCGAGGTCGAAGAAGAAGGGATCGTCGCGGAGGCCCGCGAAGACGCGCATCGTCTCGTTGGAGGGGTTGCCCGGCTCCACGGCGTTGAAGGCCACCGTGTCGGTGGAGCCGCCGGGGGCGGTGCAGGTGACGCTCTGGCTGTTGTTGTTGTTGACGTCGGGGGTGGTCGCCGTGCAGACGATCTGCCAGCGCATCCCGTCCTCGCCGGGCTCCGCGACGTGGAAGGTGTAGTTCACCTGATCGGAGAGGCGGGAGTCGCCGGTGGCGGCAGGGATGACCGTCATGACGAAGACGGTGGTCTCCTGGCCGTTGAGATCGTCGGCGGTGCCGCGGAAGACGTAGACGTCGTTGATGTCGGCAGCGGCGTCGGATTGGGTGCGGGGTGAGTCAAGGTGATCAGCCGCGAGCGCGGGGCTCGCCATGCTGAGCGCCGAGGTCAGCGCCAGGGCGCTGAGGGGGACGCGGAGCTTACGCATTGTCCAGAGATCTCCGGGGAGAGGTCGAGGCCCGGTTACGGCCCGTGGGAAGCACCCCTGCGACATCACGCCGCAGGGGCGGCTCGCGAGACCTGTGACCACGGTGGTGTGGGAGGCAGCGCGAGCGGTTCAGGTCGGATGAAAACGTAGCGCATTTGGTCTCAACACGCCAGAAGAACTTTATGCACGCCGCTATGCAGGGGCTTCAGCGCGCCTGGGCGCGCTGCTCCAGCTCCTCCCAGCGCGCGTAGAGGCGCTCGACGGCAGCCTCGGCGTCTCGGAAGGCCTGGTTGAGGGCCGGGATGCGCTGGGCGTCCCGGGTGTAGAGATCGGGATCGTTGAGGGCCTGGGCCAGCTCCTCGCGCTGGGCCTCGGCCTGGAGGATGGCGGCCTCCATGCCCTCCAGCTCGCGGCGCTCCTGGAAGGAGAGGCGACGGGGGGCGTGGGCGGCCTCGGCCTGGCGCTGGGCGGCCTCGGCGGCCTGGCGCTGGGCGCTCTCTTCGCGCTCGACGCGGCGCGTCTCGCGCTCCTGCTCCTGCTGGCGCTTGCGGTAGAAGTCCCAGTCGCCGTCGTAGCGCACGGTCTCGCCGTCCTCGATGGTGACGATGACGTTGCAGACGCGGTTGAGGAAGTAGCGGTCGTGGGTGACGAGGATGACGCAGCCCTCGAAGGCCACCAGGGCGTCCTCCAGGATCTGGAGGGAGGGGATGTCGAGGTCGTTGGTGGGCTCGTCGAGGATGAGGAGGTTGGCCTCCTGGAGGACGAGCTGGGCCAGGAGGAGGCGGCACCGCTCGCCGCCGGAGAGCGAGGCGACCTTCTTGCGCTGCGTCTCCGATGAGAAGAGGAAATCAGAGAGCCATGATCGCTTATGAACGCGACGCTCTCCCACCTTCACATAGTCACCCGGCCCGAAGGCGTCGTAGAGGGTGGCCTCTTCGTCGAGCCCGGAGCGGCTCTGGTTGAGCCAGGCGATCCGGGTGTTGCGGCCGATCTGGACGCTGCCGGCGTCGGGGCGCTCCTCCCCGACGAGGATCTTGAGGAGGGTGGACTTGCCGCAGCCGTTGGGGCCGACGATGCCGATCTTGTCCTCGCGGGTGAGGCAGAGGGTGGCGTCCTTGAGGACCTGGCGCGGGCCGTAGGCCTTGGCGACGCCGCGGGCCTCCGCGATGATGCCGCCGAGGCGCTGCTCGGCGCCGAAGGCGAGCTTGATGGACTCGGTGGAGCCGGAGGGGCCCTCCTGACGGAGGTCCTCGACGCGGTCCACGCGGCTCTTGGACTTGCCGGTGCGGGCGGAGGGGGTGCGGCGGAGCCAGGTCAGCTCGCGCTCCAGGAGCTTCTCGCGGCGGTCCTCGGTGACCTGGCGCAGGCGGAGGCGCTCCAGCTTGCGCTCCAGGAAGTCGCTGTAGGTGCCGGGGGAGGTGAAGAAGCCCTCGGGCTCGATCTCGATGATGCGGTCCACGATGCGGTCGAGGAAGTAGCGGTCGTGGGTGACGAGGAGGACGGCGCCGGGGAGGGCGCGCAGCTCCTCCTCCAGCCACTCGACGGTGTGGGTGTCGAGGTGGTTGGTGGGCTCGTCGAGGATGAGGAGGTCGGGGCGCTCCAGGAGGACGCGGGCGAGGTCGACCCGGCGCCGGTTGCCGCCGGAGAGGTGGTCCACGGCGGCGTCCATGACCTCCCCGAGGCCGAGGCGCTGGAGCATCTCCTCGACGCGGTGCTCCCAGGCCCAGCCGCCGCGCTCCTCGACGAGGCGCTGGAGGTGGGTCTGCTCGGCCAGGAGGGCCTCCAGGTCGCCGTCGCCTGCGGCGATGCGCTCGTTGAGGGCCTCGAAGGCGGCGAGGGTGTCTCGGAGGGGTCGGAGCGCCTCGGCGGCGATGGCGCGGGGGGTGCTGCCGGGGGGGAAGCGGGGCTCCTGGGGGAGGTAGGCGACGGAGGCCTCGCGCTGGAGGGCGATGATGCCGCCGTCGGCCTCCTCCTGGCCCGCGAGGATGCGGAAGAGGGTGGACTTGCCACAGCCGTTGACGCCGATGAAGCCGACTTTTTCGCCTTCATCCACGGCGAAGGCGACCTCCTGGAAGAGCGGCGTGGCGCCGAAGGCCTTGCTGAGATCGCGGACGTTCAGGATATTCATAGAGAGATGCTGTTGATTTCCTTGCTATAAACGACCGGACTACTCCGGCCAGATGGAGCCGGTGGCGCCGTCGGCGCCCTCGCCGTCTCCGCCGAAGCCGCCTTGACCGCCGCGGCCCTCGGTGATCTCGCAGCCCTGGGGGGCCACCTGCCAGGGGACGTTGGAGTAGACGCCGAAGGAGGCGCCGCCCGCGCCGCCCCCGCCCTGGCCGCCGCGTCCGCCGCGCCCGCCTGCGCCGCCCTTGCCGCCCACCCCCGAGCCGTCCGACCCGCCCCCGCCGTCTCCGCCTCCCCCGCCTTCCCCGCCCTCGCCGCCCCGCCCGCCGTCGCCGCCCTTGCCGCCTGCGCCGCCGAAGACGACGCAGCCCTGGATCTCGACCATCGGGGAGTCGAAGAGGTAGATGCCGAAGGAGGCGCCGCCGTGGGCGCCGCCCAGGCCGCCGCCGCCCCCGCAGCCGCCGCCCCCGCCGCCGCCGCCCGCCCCACCGTAGTCGTCGCACTCGGTGAGGCCGCTGGTGCCGCCCCCGCCGCCCCCGCCGCCCCCGCCGCCCCCGCCGTTGCCGGGGCTGCCCGGGGTGCCGTCGGCGCCGAACCAGTGCCCGTCCACGTCGGAGAACTCGTCTCCGGCGGAGGTGCCGCCCTCGCCTGCGAGGCCCTGGCGCCCGACCGAGCCCGTGCTGCCCGCGGTGCGCTCGCCCACCGGCGCGCCGCCGGTGGCCCCGCCCGAGCCCGCCCCGCCCCGGCTCTCGGCGCTGTTGTCGCGCCCGCCCTGCCCGCCCACGCCGCCCTGCTGGCCGCAGGGGCTGGCGCCGCCCGCGCCGCCGCCGGGGCGGTTGCAGTCGCTGCAGAAGAGGCCACCCTCGTACTCGCAGCCGTTGCCGCCGCGGGCGCCGTTGCTGCCGCCCTCCCCCACCCCGCCCTGCTCGCCGTTGAGGCCGTTGCCGCCGTCTCCGGCGCGCACCCGGAGGTTCAGGAGGCGGAGCCCGGCGCTCTCCCGGACGTAGACGCCGTAGCTGTTCTGCCCCGGCTCCGCCGCCCGGTCGGGCTCGACGGAGATGTTGTCCACGATCGTCTCCCCCGTGAGCCCCACCGCGATCAAGGCCGGGCTCCCGCCCCGGATCGTGGGGCGCTCCCGCGGGTCGCGCTCCCACTGGAAGTTGTAGCCGCCGAAGATGTGGACGCCGCTGACCAGCTCCACCGGCCCCTCAAAGATCCCCGCCCCCAGGAGGATCTGATCGCGCTGGGGATCTCCGGCGGCCACGCGCAGCGCCGCCGCCAGCGTCCGCAGCGGGCGCCCCAGCGAGCCCTCGTTGGAGTCCGAGCCGATGTCGCTCACAAAGATCGCCCGCGACCGGTCCCCGTCGATGCCGTCGCAGTTGGAGTCCACCCCCTCGGCGTCGGGCAGGTCCGGCCCCGCGCAGGGATCGGTGCTGTTGTTGGTGCCGTTGTTGGTGCCGTTGTTGGTGCCGTTGTTGACCGGGCTGTTGTTGACCGGGCTGTTGTTGACCGGGTTGTTTGTCGCGTTATTTGAGCTATTGTTGGTTGAATTTGATGCAGAATTATTAACAGCGTTGTTGACGGCGCTGTTGTTCGGCGCGTTGTTGGTGCCCGCGGTGCTGTTGTTGGTCCCGGCGCTGTTGTTGGCGCTGGCGTTGTTCGCGTCGGGCTCGACCTGGCAGACGCCGCCCGCGCAGATCGGGCTCAGGGTCGAGTCCCCGCAGGCCGCGACCAGGAGGAGCGCAGCGAAGGGGAGGAGGCGTCGGGAGTGGAGGCGTCTCATGGGCAGCCCTGGGCGGAGAGGAGGAGGCCAGCGCGCGCGCTGCCTCTCAGGTTAGGCGGGGCGCGCCCGGGATGCAAGAGCGCCAGGGGCGGAGGCGTTGACCCCGAGGCGTCGGGTGTGGGATCGTGCGCCGTGGGACGGACGAGCCGGGAGCGTGCGCATGGACGAGCAGGTTGAGCAGGCAGACGAGGCAGACGCGGGGGATGGCGGCGAGGGGCTGAAGTGGCGCCGCTGGCAGCGCCGCCCGCCGACGGTGCTGATCACGGGGATCGCGGGGCGGATGGGGACGCTGCTGGCGCGGCGCCTCCACCGTCAGGCGCGGGTGCTGGGGATCGATCGGCGCGCTATCGAGGTGCTGCCGCGCGACATCGAGTTCCATCAGGTGGATCTGCGCCGCAGGCGCGCCGAGGATCTCTTCCGCCGGGAGCGGATCGACGCGCTGGTGCACCTCAACATCATGCACGACCCGCGCAAGTCCACCGAAGAGCACCACAACTTCAACATCGTGGGCACCCAGAAGATGTTGGAGCTGAGCCACCGCTACGGGGTGCGCAAGGTGATCGTGCTCTCCAGCGCGGACGTCTACGGCCCCGCGCCGACGAACAACCAGTTCTTGACGGAGGAGGCGCCGCTGATGGCGGCGACGCGCTTTGAGGCGATCCGGGATCTGATCGCGGTGGACATGGCGTGCTCCAGCTACTTCTGGCGCCACCCCGAGATCGAGACGGTGATCCTGCGGCCGGTCCACATCCTGGGGTCGGTCAACAACGCCCCAAGCAACTACCTGCGCCTGGACCCCCTGCCCACCCTCCTGGGCTTCGACCCCATGGTGCAGGTCATGCACGCCGAGGACGTGATCGACGCGATCCTGCTGGCGCTCCGGCCCGGGCTCCGGGGGGTGTTCAACCTGGCGGGGCCGCCTGCGGCGCCGCTCTCGGAGCTGGCCGCCCGCATGGGGCGGCGCACGCTCCCCATCCCCGAGCCGCTGGCCCGCCCCGTCATGGGGCTCCTCTGGCGGACGCGCCTGACCAGCTTCCCCACGCCCGAGTTCGACTTCATCAAATACGTCTGCATGGTGGACGACACCCGCGCCCGCAAGGCCCTGGGCTACGCGCCGCGCTTCGATCTGGACGCCACGCTGGCCGCGCTGGCCCCCGCAGGGGCCTGAACGCCCCCAGCGTCAGGTGAGGCACACAAGCCGCTGGGGACGGAGGCGCCTCACCCCGTCCCCACCTGACGAGGCGCGCTCACTCGCCGCGATCGCTCTGCTCCTCAGCGGGCAGTGAGCCCTCCGGAGAAGCGGGGTCCTCGGGGAGCTCCGATCCGCCGCAGCGAGGCCCAGGCGTCGCCAGGAAGTCATGGATCTTCTCCCGGCTGGTCCAGAAGGTCCACGAGCGGGAGCGGCAAGGCTCATAATCCGCCAGGATCGCCTCCGCCTCCTCCACAAGGCCCTCGAAGCTCGTCGGGACATCCAACACGATGGTGACCCCCTCGTCCTGGGTGTCCTCCACCACCACATCCTCGCCGAGCGTCACCGTGTAGTCATTCGATGCAAACCACTCCCCATTGATCTCATAGAGAGAGACCAGGAAGGTGTCACCTTGCACTGGAGGAGGAGGAGACTGAAGCCATGTATAGACCGTCGCCGTCAACTCTTCAGGAACGGCAGCACCTGCTACCACGCCAAGCGTCTTGAAACGCACTCGGGCATAGCTGCTCTTATGATAATCAGAACAGTCATTCGCATCAACATCCACACTTCTATAGTCTTGATACTCCACAATAGCAAGCGCAGTAGGGAAGGGAGCCATCGCCCGACACAGGTCAAAGACAACGATGCAGTCTGGATTATCACACCCATCATCAGCAGGATCCTGTTCGCTCTCATCAGAGACCTTGAGCGCGCCGAGCGGCACCGTCGTCTCGCCGGGCTGGATCATCCGGGGAGCAGGGGGCTCCTCCGTCGGAGGCTCCACCGGAGCCTCCGGGGAGGGCGCGGCGCTGGAAGGCGGAGGAGCCTCCTCCCCACAGGCCGCCAGGAGCGCGAGAGAGAGCAGGGAGGTGAGGAGAGGAGCGGGTCTGTTCATGACAACACCTTGCCTTCGGGTTGATGTGTACACCCAGACCCGTGGAGGCGAGAGGAGGCAGAGTGTGACCCAGAAAATCTGGCCGCGCTGGCCCCCGCAGGGGCCTGGCGCAGCCGACAGCGGGGCTACGGGGCCACCAGCGTCAAAAGCTCTTCGATCTGCTGGAGGCCCAGCTTGAGGAGGAAGTCGGAGCGGCGCCCGTAGGACTTGGCGCCGAGGATGAAGAGGTCCGGCTCGGGGCTCTTGAGGGTCTCGGGGCCGGCGCTGGTCTGGGCGAGGCAGTCGCCGCCGCCGCCGCCCGCGGCCAGGAGCGCCGCCGCGAGCTTCATCGGCCCCTCCGAGGCGTAGCACTGGTGGACCTGAAGCTCGCGGTAGAGGCCGGGATCGGGGCGGAACCCGGTGCAGGCCAGGACCCGGTGGACGCCGCCCACCTCGCTCACCGCGCCGTCCTCGCCGCGCAAGAGGAGCGTCAGGGCGCCGCCCTCCTCCAGCTGGATCGCCTCGACCGCCGCGCCGGGGCGGCGCGTGACGCGCTCGCCGTGGGGGTGATCCCCGGCGGCGATGGCGTTGCCCAGCGCCGCCAGGAGGTCGCGCTGGGGGAGCACGTCCTGGGGGATGCGCGCGTAGGGGGCCTCGCTGCTGCGGGTGATCCAGGTGACGCGGGTGGCCGCGTCCTGCTCCACCAGGGTGAGCAGCGCCCGCAGCGAGGTCGCCGCCGAGTACCCGTCCCCGATCAAGGCCACGTGCTGCCCCACAAAGCGCTCCCGCGCCGCCCCCAGCACGTCGGGGTTCCCATACACCACCCGACCCGCGCGCGCTGCCGCGTCCTC
Source organism: Myxococcota bacterium (assembly GCA_963169075.1). Taxonomy (GTDB): domain Bacteria; phylum Myxococcota_A; class Bradymonadia; order Bradymonadales; genus CAUJGC01. The sequence continues at coordinate 15,818 of CAUJGC010000339.1, read as the reverse complement.
GCCGGGGGCCCTCAGCCCGGCGTCGCCCAGGGGGTTGGGCTGCTCGTAGGTGCCCGTGGCGTCCAGCACGAGGTCCGCGTGCGCGATCCGCTGCGTCCCCTGCGCGTCCTCCAGGAGGAGGCGGAAGGGGCGCTCGCGGCGGCTGGCGCTGCCGATCAGCTCGCCCTTGAGGACGCCCTGACGGCCGACCCCGAGGACGCGGGTGTGGGTGTGGACCCGCCCCGCGAGGCGCGGCGAGGACGCCAGCGCGGCCAGGTAGGTGTCCCGGTAGGCGTGCCCCGTGGGGAAGGCGTCGGGATCGGGGAGCGCCCCCCCCTGCGCCTGGAGCGCCGCCAGCCCCCGAGGGCTCGTGTTGAGCGACCAGGGCGAGAAGAGGGTGATGTGACCCCAGCGCTGGAGCGACGCCGCCACCTCGCCCCGCTCGTAGACCTCCACGTCAAAGCCCGCCTCCGCGAACGCGAGGGCGGCCTCCAGGCCGATGGGGCCCGCGCCCAGGATGGCGACGCGGCGCGCAGGGTGGCTTGAGGACTCAGACATAATACACCTCTTTTAATGTATTTTTTGTAAAAATAAATACAAATTACATCAACCCTGCGCGGTCGGCGCCAGGAGGTAGGGGAGGAGGCGGGCGCGGATGTCGTCGGGGATGGGGATGCTCTGGAAGGGCTGCCGGGAGACGAAGGCGTGCTTGCAGGTGACGGTGGCGCAGGGGACGCCGCGCTGGTTCTCGACGTGGTAGCGCATGGTGAGGGAGGAGCGCCCGAGGGCCTGGACGGCGCAGCGGATGACCATCGTGTCGCCGTGGAGGAGGGGGTGGTGGTGCTCGGAGGCGGTGGCGACCAGGGGGGCGCCGAGCTGCTTGGCCTCAAAGAAGTCCTGGGGGGCGTAGCCGAGGACCTGCTCGACGAACTCTTCGTAGGCGACGTGGCAGTACTCGTAGATCTTGGCGAAGAAGATGATCCCGGCGTGATCGACGTCGTGGAAGCGGACGCGGAGGTGATCGACGGTGAAGGTCTGGCTCATAAGGCGCGGGGGTCCATGGCGAGGGTCATCGGGGGCGCGCCTCCAGGCGGAGGCTCTTGTTGCGCTTGATGATCAGGTAGATGGCGCGCCCGTCGGTGGCGAGGGTGCGCCAGCGGAGGCTGCGCCGGGGGAGGCGGGTGTGGTGGAGGAGCGCGCCGGAGTCGGCGTCCACGAAGAGGACCTCGCCTCGGGAGGCGAGGGCGGTGACGCGGGCTTCGGAGAGATCGGCGCGGGCGGTGGGCTCGGCGCGGAGCGGCGTGGCGCGGGTCCAGCGAGGCTGGAGGGAGCGGGGATCGCGGCTCTGGAGGACGAGGTTGCCGAGGGCGAAGCCGGGCTCGGGGAGGAGGAGGAGGAGGTCGTCAGCGGGGGTGAGGAGGGGTCGGGCGTGGCGCGGGAGGAGGCCAGGGTCGAGGTCGCGGTCCAGGGTGGCGTAGGCGTCGCGGCGGGTGGCGGCGAGCCAGCGGGCGCGCTGCCTGGGGTCGTCGGGGGGAGGCTCCTTGAAGCGCTCGACGTGGAGGGGCTCGCCGCTGGCGGGCTCCAGGATCTCCAGCTCGCCGGAGCGGCTCAGGTTGAGGAGGACGTCGCCTGCGGCGACCACGCCGCCCGCGAGGGGCTCCTCCAGAGGGCGCGTCCAGGCGTGCTCGCGGGGGAGCCAGGGGGGCTCGGGGGCGGCGCCCTGGAGGGAGGCCAGGTCCACGGCGACGAGGCGCGCGGGGGGGCCCGGGCTGGAGAGGACCGCCAGGGCGGCGCCCTCGGGGCTGGAGGTGACGGCCTGGAGGCGCTCGTCAGCGAGCTGAACGGCGCCGCGCCAGGCGCCGGTGCGGGCCTCCAGGGCGACGAGGCTGCGGTGGTTGAGATCCAGGACCAGGAGGTCGGGGGTGAGGAGGGCCTCCTCCAGCGACCGGTCGGCGCCGTCGAAGCTCCAGGCCAGGCGCCCGGAGTCCAGCTCCAGCGCGGTGACGCGGGAGCCGCGGACGAGGAGGGCGCGGTCTTCAGTGGTGAGGAGGCGCTCGGTGAGGGTGGGCCCGGCGGGGATGGTGTGGTGCCAGCGGGGGTCGCCGGAGGCGGGATCGAAGCAGGTCAGGCGGCCCGGGAGGGGCTCGGGGGCGCCGCGGGGGGCGGGAGGCCAGGCGGCGAGGAGGAGGCAGGGGCCTGCGGGGAGGAGCGCGAAGCGCGTGGCGGCGTCGTCGAGCTTCACCGACCAGGGCTGCTCCAGCGGCTCCCCCAGGCGCTCCAGGGCGGCGTCTGCCGCGCGCTCCGGCGCGCTGGCGCAGGCGGCCAGGGCGAGGAGGAGGAGGAGGGCGGCGGCGTAGCGTGTGGAGGAGCGTGGCGGCATGTGCGGGGTCTTGGGTCGGAGGCTGCGGCGTGCGGGCTGGGCCCAGCAGAGAGCGTGTCGCGGGGTCGGCGCGGCGTTACACGCCGTTGAGGAGGAGGACGCGATCGATGCGGGCCAGCTCGTGGACGCGGGCGCGCATGCGGAGCTGGACGGCGGGGAGGTGGACGGCGCCGTTGGCGTTGAAGACGCCGCGGTAGTAGTCGAGGAGGGCGGCTTGTCCGGGGAGGGCGTCGAAGAGGGCGCGGACGGTCTGGTTGGCGTGGGGGAAGAGGGGGTTGCCGGTGACGCGGTTGCAGAGCTCCCCGAGGGCGGGGGCGCCGTGGTCGGCCACCATACGGCGCAGCTCGCGCCACTGCTCGGTGGTGAGGAGCCAGATGAGCCAGGCGTCGAGGGCGGGGAGGTCGTCGGGCGCGTCGTCCGGGGAGGCGGGGGCGGGCTCGGGGGGCTCCAGGGGGAGGCGGCGCATGGACGAGAAGAACCATATGAATTTATTGAATATTCGCTTGATCTTGCGCGGGCTCAGGGAGATGCCGGGCAAGGCGAGGGCGCGCTCGATGGCGGCGAGGGCGAGGGCGCGCTCTTCGTCGGAGGCGGCGAGGTCTGCGAGGCCAGCGCGGAGGTAGAGCTCTCGGGCGAGGGGTCGGGTGTTGGGGAGGGTGATGGGCGGGACGTCGTAGTTGAACTCGAAGATCTTCTCGACGTAGCGGTCGGCGTCGAAGGTGTTGGGGGGTCGGTGCTGGCTGTGGTGGTACTTCTGGGCGATGGCGTTGCCGAGGACCTCGCGGTCGAGGGCGAAGACGAGGATGAGGGGTGTGCCGCGCTCCAGGAAGAGCTTCACGCCCTCGATGAAGGCGAGGACGGTGTGCGGGGCGCACTTGTCGAGGTCATCGACGAAGACGACGAGGCGTCGCTCGCGCTGCCTGGGGGCGCTCTGGAGGGTGAGGTCGACGAGGCGCCGGAAGGTGTCCTTGAGGGTCTGGACCTGGCTGAAGTCGTCGGCGTCGTCGTCGTCCTGGGGGTTGAGGGCGGGTGTGGGGTGGGGTTGGGCGGTGTTCCAGCGCCGGGAGAGGTAGGCGGAGGCGAGGGCGGCCTGCCGGGCGACGCGCGCGCCTTTGCGGGAGTAGCGGACGCCTTCGGGGATGTGGTGGACGAAGAGGGTGACGAGGGAGGCGAGGAGGCTGGTGTGTGACTCGACCTCCCAGGCGTTGAACCAGAGGGGCTTGATGTAGTCGGCGTGGAGATCCTCGCGGGCGTTCTCTTCTTCGATGCAGGCCTGGACCATCTTGAGTATGGTGGACTTGCCGCTGCCCCAGGAGCCGAAGAGGGCGATGCGGAAGGGCGGCGCGGCGAGCTCGATGCCCTTGGCGATGGCCTGGGCGAGGGAGGCGTGATCGACGGTGTGGAGGTCCTGGACTTCGAGATCGCGGAGGAAGTGTGGCATGGGGACCTGATGTGGTAGGGGGAGACCCATGCGCGGTGTGCGCTCCTGGGGTGTAGCACCGGGTGGAGCGGGGAGGCAACGCTGGCGGGGAGCAGGCGCAGGAGCGGAGGAGGCGCGGGGATGGCGAGCGGAGCAGAGGCGGCGCGTGTGGCGGTGATCGCGGACATCCACGGGAACCTCTTCGCGCTGGAGGCGGTGGAGGCCGACGCGGCGTCGCAGGGCGTGCGCGAGATCGTGGTGGCGGGTGATCTGGTGGGTCGCGGCCCGATGGGGAGCGCGGTGGTGGAGCGGGTGATGTCTCGGGGGTGGCGTTGCCTGCGTGGGAACCACGAGGACTACCTCTTGAGCTTCCGGCAGCGGACGGTGCCGGAGGCGTGGTGGGCGCTGGAGGAGTGGGCGTGCTCGCGGTGGATGGCGGCGGAGTTGGGGGCGTCGCACGAGGCGTTCATCGCGGGGCTGCCGATGACGCTGACCTCGGCGGAGTCCCCGCAGCTGCGCCTGGTGCACGGCTCGCCGCGGAGCCACAGCGAGGGGCTGGGTCCGTGGTGCAGCGACGCGGAGCTGGAGGGTTATCTGGGGATGGTGGAGGAGTCGGTGCTGGTGTGCGCGCACACGCACCGCCCGATGCTGCGTGAGCTGAGCGGGGGGCGTCGGGTGGTGAACGTGGGGTCGGTGGGGCTGCCGTTCAACGGGGACTGGCGGGCGCAGTACGCGATCTTCACGCTCTCGGCGGGTGCGTGGTCGGTGGAGTTTCGCCAGGTGGCGTGGGATCGGGCGGGGTTCCTGGCGCACTATGCGACGTCGGGCTTTCTGGAGGAGGGGAAGATCACGGCGGCGCTGCTGCGTCGGGAGGTGGAGACGGCGCGTCCGGCGCTGGTGCCCTTCCTGCGCTGGGCGTCGGTGGTGGGTCGGGAGGCGACGCTGGAGGCGCTGGGGGCCTTTGACGCGGTGTACGATCCGAAGGCGCCGATGGAGCGCTTCGAGGCGGCGCTGCGGGCGCTGGGGAGCCCGTGACATGTCGCGCAACGTGTCGCGACGTCGCGACAATTTTTGAGACGTATTCCAAGAGGAGCCCGTCGTGGCGGCGCGTCACCGGGGGGGTGGACGCTGGCATGGCGCGTGCTCATCGTAGAGAGGGTCGGTGGCGCTGCGGCGTCACCCGAGCGCAAGACCAAGGAGAGAGCCATGACATCGAAGCAGCAGGGTGTGGACTGGACCGGGAGCTGGGTGGCGGCGGGCGGGTTCCGCGAGGTGTCGCCGCGCTGGACGGCGAAGCACCAGGGTGAGGTGCGTCTGGTGGACGTGCGGGAGCCCGACGAGCTGGAGAGCGCGCTGGGGGCGATCGAGGGGGTGGAGAACATCCCGATGGGTCAGCTGACCGGCGCGGCGGCGTCGTGGGAGCGCGGCGCGCCGGTGGTGCTGGTGTGCCGCTCGGGGGGTCGCTCGGGGATGATGGCGACGCGGCTGATGGGGATGGGCTTCACCGAGGTGGCGTCGATGGCGGGCGGGATGATCCAGTGGGGCAGCGACGGGCTGCCTGTGAGGAGGGGATGATGGACGCATCAACGATTATCGCGGCGAGCGTAGGCGGTGTGTTGATCGGGCTCTCGGCGGCGATCTTCCTGCTCTTCAACGGTCGGATCGCCGGGATCAGCGGCGTGGTGGGCGGGCTGCTGGCGCCGAAGGCGGGGGATTGGGGGTGGCGGGCGGCGTTCCTGGGCGGGCTGCTGGCGGGCGGGGCGCTCTTGATGATGCTCTATCCGGAGGCGTTCCCTGCGGAGGTGCCGCGCTCGCTGCCGGTGATCGGCGCGGCGGGGCTGCTGGTGGGCTTCGGGACGCGGCTTGGGAGCGGGTGCACGAGCGGTCACGGGGTGTGCGGGTTGAGCCGCTTCTCGGTGCGCTCGGCGGTGGCGGTCGGGACGTTCATGACGACAGGCGCGATCACGGTCTTCGTGATGCGCCTGGTGACGGGAGGGTGAGGCGATGCGTCACGTGGTCGCGGCTGTTGCGGGGTTGATCTTCGCGCTGGGGCTTGGGATCTCGGGGATGACCGATCCGGGCAAGGTGATCGGGTTTCTGGACGTGGGCGGGGCGTGGGAGCCGGCGCTGGCGTTTGTGATGGGCGGCGCGGTGGTGGTCTACGCCCTCGCCTATCGGCTGATCGTGCGTCGTCCGCGGCCGGTGGTGGAGGTGAAGTTCTCGCTGCCGACGGCGAAGAAGGTGACGACGTCGCTGGTGGTGGGGTCGGCGCTCTTCGGGATCGGGTGGGGTCTTGGGGGGTACTGCCCGGGGCCTGCGCTGACGTCGGTGGTGAGCGGGTCGTGGGAGGTGGGGCTCTTTGTGGTGACGATGCTGGCGGGGATGGGGCTGCACCAGGTGTGGGAGCGGCTGAGCGCGCGGGGGAGCGCGGCGGCGGCGCCCGCGCCTGCGGCGCCGCTGGCGGAGGGTCCGCTAAAAGGTGTGGACGCCTGAGTCGAGGAGCCTGAGCTCGCGGAGGCGCCGCCAGAGGGTCGATCGGCTGATGCCGAGGGCCTCGGCGGCGCGTCCTTTATGTCCGCCGGCCTCGTGGAGCGCCTGGAGGAGGGTGCGCCGCTCGGCCTCGTCGGCGGCGTGGAGGGAGGCGTGGTCGCGGACGCCGGGGGGGGGATCGCCGCGCAGCTCGGGGGTGAGGTCGTCGAGGGTGAGGACGTCGCCCTCTCCGATGGCGAAGGCGAACTCGATGAGGTTGCGCAGCTCGCGGACGTTGCCGGGCCAGGGGTAGGCGAGGAGGGCCTCCATGCAGGCGGCGTCGATGGCGCGGATGTGTCGGAAGCCCTGGGCGTTGAAGTGCTCGATGAAGTGCCAGGTGAGGGCCTCGACGTCGCCGTCGCGCTCCGCGAGGCGTGGGAGGAAGAGGGGGACGACGCGGATGCGGTACATGAGGTCTTCGCGGAAGCGCTTGGCCTCGACCTCTTCGCGGAGGGAGCGGTGTGTGGCGGCGAGGACGCGGACATCGACCTTCTGGGCGTCGGTGCCGCCGACGGGGACGAAGGTGCGCTCCTGGAGGACGCGGAGGAGCCGGGCTTGCAGCTCCAGGGGCAGCTCAGCGATCTCGTCGAGGAAGAGGGTGCCTTTGTCGGCGAGGGCGAAGAGGCCCTTGCGGTCGCGGATGGCGCCGGTGAAGGAGCCGCGGACGTGTCCGAAGAGCTCGGAGGCGAGGAGTTCGGGGGTGAGGGTGGCGCAGTTGATGGCCTTGAAGGGTCCGCGGGCGCGGGGCGAGAGGAGGTGGAGGGCGCGGGCGACCAGCTCCTTGCCGGTGCCGGTCTCGCCGCGGATGAGGACGGAGGACTCGGTGCGGGCGACGCGCTGGAGGCGCGTGAAGAGGTCCGTCATCTGGGGGGCGACGGTGATGATGCCGTGGAAGTCCTGGAGCTGGCGTTGCGGCGAGCTGAGGGTGCGTCGTGCGCGGGCAGTCGGGGCGTCTTTGTGTAGGTCCATGTAGGCTCGTGTGCGCTGCTTATCTCGATCCCAGGGGGCGAGGGGCCCGGGGTGGAGGATGGCAGGGTTGGTGTTGGGAGGCAAGGCGGCGTCTTGCGCGTTGGGGGTTGGGTCGGTTATGGTCAGCCGAGGCCTGAGCGCCGAGTGAAGATCCAGCGAGCCGAGCGAGGAGAGGCGGGATGCGGGGCAGCGTGTGGTCGCAGCGATGGGGTCTGGCGGTGGTGTGTTGTTGCGTCGTCCTCCAGGGCGCGGGGTGCGCGGAGGAGCTGACGCCGCAGGAGCCTCGCGGTGCGTATATGATCTTTCGCCAGGCGGTGCTCTCGGGGGACGCCGCGGGGGTGTACGCGGCGATGGACAAGGAGACGCACCAGGTTTTTGAGACGCGCTATCAGACGATGGTGGGGATGGAGGAGCAGATCGTCCGCTTTCTGCCGCAGGTGGATCAGAAGCTGGCGCGTCAGCAGACGGGTGTGGTGCTCTTGAAGGAGCGGGGGATCACGTCGGGCGAGACGCTCTTCCACGCGGTGTTCACGGCGCAGAAGCTGGAGGTGACCCCGGAGATCGAGGTGGGCACCGAGGTCAGCGAGGTGGAGGTGAACGCGGAGGAGAGCGAGGCGGCGGTGGTGACGTATTCGGGGCAGGTCTACCGTCTGGTGAAGGAGGAGGACGGGGTCTGGCGTGTGAAGTCGTGGCGCGAGCTGGTGGAGCAGAAGACGTCGTGGGTGACGGGGAACCAGAGCGCGTTGGAGCAGACGGTGTCGGACCTCATCAAAGAGGAGTCGGAGGAGGTGGACAAGGTGATTCAGTACATTCTGGCGGAGGAGCGCCGTCGCACGGAGGCGCCGAAGTGAGCGATGGGCGAGGTGAGGCGAGGAGAGCAGGGGGGTCCGCCGCAGCCGCCGCTTGAGGCGTGGAACCCGGTGCGTTCGGGTCAGCGGATCGCGGGTCGCTATGTGACGCGGGGGGTGCTCGGTCGGGGCGGGATGGGGGTGGTGTACCACGCGGTCGAGGAGGAGATCGAGCGCGAGGTGGCGCTGAAGTTCATCCTGGTGGATCCGTCGATGGGCGCGGAGGCCCGGGAGGCCTATGACGCGCAGTTCAAGCGGGAGGCGCAGGCGTTGGGGTCGCTGCCGCCGCATCCGAACCGCGTGGTGCTCTATCAATATGGTCAGGATGCGCAGACGGAGCTGCGCTACATGGCGATGGAGCTGGTGCGCGGCGAGCAGCTCTCGGAGGTGATCCGGGATCGCGCGCTGCGGGTGGAGCAGGTGATGAGCTACGCGCGTCAGATGGCGCGTGCGCTGGTGGACGTTCATGCGAGCGGGCTGGTGCACCGGGATCTGAAGCCCGAGAACCTGATCGTGACGCGGGGGCTGCTTGGGGATGAGCAGCTGAAGCTGATCGACTTCGGGATCGCGCGGGCGCCGATCCGGCTCTCGGAGGTGTCGGAGGAGGAGTCGGAGGAGCACGAGCTGCACGGGACGGTGCTCTACATGGCGCCGGAGCTGTTGGTTGACGGGGTGCAGGACGCGCGGACGGACATCTACGCGCTGGGGGTGATTTTGTTCGAGCTGGTGAGCGGGGTGGGTCCGTTCGCGCATTTGTTGGAGTCGTCGCCGGGTGAGGACGCGATGGAGTTGGCGCGTCACCACGTGGAGTCGGCGCCGGGGGCGCTGCGTCCGCGCGCCGGGTTGGGGGAGGTGCCTGCGGGGCTGGAGGAGGTGATCGGGCGCTGTCTGGCGAAGGAGCCGGAGGAGCGCTTCGCGGACGCGCGGGCGCTCTTGACGGCGTTGGAGGCGCTGTCGCGTCCTGCGCCGCAGGTCGCGGCGCAGGTGTTGGAGGCGGCAGCGGAGCGTCGTGCGGAGGTGCGCGTGGCGCCGCCGGAGGACGGGGGGGCGGTGGTGGTGGCGACGGCGCTCTCGGGGGCGACGCAGCGGGTGGCGGCTGCGGACGCGTCGGGGGTGACGCGGATCTGGGAGGTGCGCAGCGGCCGCGAGGTGTGGACGATCCCGGCGCCGGAGGGAGGGGAAGGCGAGGGTGAGGTGACGCGCCTGGCGTTCGCGTCGGACGGTCGGATGTTGGCGCTGGGGGATCGGCGGGGTCGGCTCTGGCTCTGCGACGTGGAGCTGCGGAGTCGGGAGCAGATCGTGCTGGTGGAGGGGGGTCCGCAGGCGCTGTCGTTTGATCGGGCGATGGGGTTGATGGTGGTGGGGACGACGGCGGGGACCATCGAGGTGTGGGACCTGCCCAACTGCAAGCGGATTGCAAAGATCCACCCTGAGGTCGGCGGTCGGCGGGCGCGCCCGGGTGAGATCGCGTGCGTGGCGTTGAGCCCGCAGCGTCACTACCTGGTGGCGGGGTTCACCGACGGGGGGCTCTGGGTCTGGAACTTTCTGGACAAGTCGCTCTCGGGGGCGTTGCAGGCGCCGCCGCCGCTGCCGGGGTCGATGCCGCAGGTGCGCGGCGAGGGCCGCGATCAGGAGGTGGTGTACGCGGGGACGACGCCGGATGGGAAGCGGGTGGGGGTGCTGCGCGCGGGGGGCTACATGGAGGTGTGGGACCCGATCCAGCGGACGCTGGAGGGTCGGATCGCGCTTCAGGAGTCGGAGCCGCCGCGTCGCTTCCTCTTCGGGCCGGACAACGCGCAGGCGTTGGTGGCGTACAACTCGGGGATCATCGCGACGGTGGACGTGGTGGAGGGGGCGGTGCTGGACACGATCCGCATCCCGCGGGGGCGTGCGGTGAGCGTGGCGTACGACGCGGACGGGGCGCCGCTGGCGTCGATCGCGCGGGGTGCGACGGCGCAGGTGTGGGAGGTGCTGCGTCGGCGGCGGGTGCAGACGGTGGGCCCGTACCGCTCGCCGCTGCTGGATCTGACGATCGCGCCGTACGGCGAGACGGTGCTGACGCTGGCGGAGGGGGGGTTCCTGGATCGCTGGGATCTGCTGACGGGGCGCCACCTGGGTCGGCTGCACACGGGGGCCAACACGGCGTTCTCCTTGAACAAGGCGCCGGAGGAGGGTCGGCTCCTGCTCTGCAGCGCCCAGGAGGGGCTGATGGCGCTGGAGGGGTTGGAGGTGAACGGGATCGGGCCGATCCGCCGGGTGAAGCTGCCGGTGCCGCCGCCGCAGGGCGGTCGTCAGGCGCGGAGCTACGCGATCAGCCGGGATCAGCGCTTCGTGGCGATGGGCTTCGATGATGGCTCGGTGTCGGTGTACGCCTACAGCGAGGTGTCGGACCCGCTGGTGTTGGAGGGTTCTTCGGCGCCTGCGCTGGCGCTCGCCTTCTCGCCGGACAACCGGACGCTGGCGGTGGGGCACGAGGACGGGCGGGTGCTGCTCTGGGATCTGGCGGCGACCGCGGTGTGCTGGGAGGAGGCCAGCGGGGGGCTGCCGGTGCGCTTTGTGGCGTGGACGCCGTCGGGGCGGCTGCTCTCGATCCCGCGAGGCGAGACGGTGGAGGTCTGGAACATGGAGAGCCGCCGCCGGGTGGCGCGGCTGACGGGTCACGAGGGGCCGATCCGGACGATGGTGCACGGGCTGGACGGTCGTCTGCTCTTGACGGCCTCGGACGATGGGACGGCGCGGCTCTGGGATGTGGCGGCGCAGGGGACGCTGCGGGTGCTGGACGATCACCCGGGTCCGGTGACGGCGGCGACGCTGGATCCGCAGCTGCGGCTGCTGCTGACGACCTCGGGGCCGTTCCTGTCGATCTGGCGGGTGTCGGATGCGGCGCTGCTGGGGCGCTTCGCGCACCTGGGGGCGGAGCGTGTCGGCGAGGGCGCGGCGGCGTCGCGTTGGGCGGCGTGGTCGCCCACGGGTCACTACATCGCGAGCCGCCGGATGATGTCCGAGCTGGAGCTTGTTCACCCGGAGTCGCGGCGTCCGCTGACGGAGGAGGAGGCGCAGGGGCTCCTCGATCCGCGGGCGGTGGCGGCGCGGCTGGTGGTGGGGTGAGAGGAGGAGCCAGGATGAAGCAGGGTGTAGCGGCGGCGGTGCTGGGGATGGGGTTGCTGCTCTGGGCGGGCGCGGCGGCAGGCCAGGACGTGCAGTTCAGCGTGCGGAGCCAGGTGGGGAAGGGGGAGCGCCCCGCGATCCTGGTGACGCCGGGCGAGGAGCTGCGCTCGGTGGCGGTGGAGCTGGTCCGGAAGGACGGGAAGAAGCTCTCGCTCTCCCGCAAGAATCTCAAAGCAGATCAAGAGGTTGCGCTGGAGTTCAAACAAGCCGAGCCGCTTCAGCACTACACGGCGACGCTGCGCTTTGTGACGGACGGGGGCGCGGAGGGGACGTCGGAGTTTGAGTTTGACGTGTCCATCGCCAGCGGCGTGCAGCTGGTGCTCTCGCTGGAGCGGTCGCGCTCGAGCCTGGAGCGTCGGACGCTGGTGCTGACCGCCAACGCGCCGGTGAAGCAGGCCGAGTTCGAGGTGTTGGGGTCCGGGGACGTGGTGCTGGATCAGGGGGTGATCGCGCTGGGCGGGGTGAAGCCCGGCGGCGACATCACGGTGACGTGGACGAGCCCGGCAGAGCAGCCCGTGGAGAAGGTGAACGTCAAGGTGTACGACCCGCAGGGGAGCTGGACCTCGGTGCAGGTGATCCCCTTCACGGTGGACATCCCGCACGACGAGGTGGAGTTTGAGAGCGGCAAGGCGTCGTTCGCGTCCAGCGAGGAGCGGAAGCTGGAGTCCACCTGGGGGCTGCTGACCGCGGAGATCGAGCGCCACGGCAAGGATCTGGAGCTTCAGCTCTACATCGCGGGCTACACGGACACGGTGGGCGACGCGGGGGGCAACCTGGGGCTCTCGGAGGCGCGGGCGCGCTCCATCGCGGCGTGGTTCCGCAAGCGCGGCCTCAAGATCCCGGTTTATTATCAGGGCTTTGGGGAGTCGGTCCTGGCTGTGGGGACGGGGGACAACGTGGATGAGCCCCGCAACCGGCGCGCGCTCTACATTCTGGGGAACCAGGCGCCGCCGCTCTCGGGGCAGCTGCCGAAGGCGGCGTGGAAGAAGCTGTGAGGTGCAGAGCCCCTCGGCGGCGTGACGTCCAGCCCTGCGGGGCTGGGGGAACGGCGCCGGCTCCCCCTGCTCCGGGTGAGCCCCGACGTGTAGGGGGAGGGGTGGCGCAGAGGAGAGGATGAGCCGTTCGATCGCAGCGCTCCCCCAGGAGGGGGATGTCATCAACGGCAGCTATCGGCTGGGCCGGGAGCTGGGTCGGGGCTCGTTTGGTGTGGTCTTCGAGGCGGAGGAGGTGCGCCTGCGGCGCCGGGTCGCGCTGAAGATCATGCTGCCGCGTGCGCTGGCGCAGGCGGAGGTGGCCGAGCGCTTCAAGCGGGAGGCGCTGCTGGCGAGCGCGCTGACGAGCCCGCATGTGGCGACGGTGTATGCGTTCGGGGTGTGGGGGGAGGCTTCGGGGGTGCAGGGGTTGCCCTACATGGCGATGGAGCGCCTGGAGGGTGAGGATCTCTACTATGTGCTGGCGCGTCGGGAGCGGCTGACGCCCCAGGAGGCGCTGGCGATCCTGCACCAGGGGTCGAGCGCGCTGGCGGAGGCGCATCGCCGGGGGATCATCCACCGGGATCTGAAGCCCGAGAACGTGTTCATCGCGTGGGCGGGCGATCGCTACCACGTCAAGATATTGGATTTCGGGATTGCGCATGCGATCCGTGGGAGCTGGGGGAGCGAGAGCCTGCGTCGGCTGACCGCGGTGGGGATGGTGTGCGGGACGCCGGAGTTCATGGCGCCGGAGCAAGCGAGCGGGGTCGCGGAGCTGACCCCGGCGGTGGATGTGTATGCGCTGGGGTGCCTGGCGTATCAGATGTTGACGGGCGCCCTGCCCTACTCGGGGGCGAGCCCGATGGATGTGGCGCTCCAGCACATCTCGGCGCCGCCGCCGCAGCTGCCTCCGGAGCTGGGGGCGGGGCCGCTTGGTGAGCTGCTGCGGGCGTCGCTGGCCAAGCGCCCCGAGGAGCGGCTGCCGGACGCAGGGGCCTTCCAGCGGGCCGTCGAGGCGTGCGCCGAGCAGCTTGGGGTGGGGCTGGAGCTGGGCGGGCTGGGCCTGGAGTCGCCGGGTGGGGGCGGTCGAGGCGAGGAGGCGCTGGAGGACACCTTCCCCACGCAGGAGTCGCGGACGCCGGGTGCGTCTCGGCTGCCGCCGGAGGCGGCGCTGCCGACGCGGGTGGACCCTCGGGCGTCGCTGCCCGAGCTGCCAGCGCCCTATGTCGCCACCACGATCCAGCGTGCGCCCACGGCGCGGCGGCCCGTCGCGTGGTGGGGCCTGGGCGGGCTGGGGCTCCTGGGGCTCCTGGGGGCGGCCTGGGGGCTGCTGGGGGCCGACGCCAGCCTCCCGAGCGACGGGGAGGCGCCGTCGGGGGTGGTGCTGGACTCGGTGCCCAGCGGAGCGGAGGTGCGCCAAGGCGAGCGGGCGCTTGGGTTGACCCCGCTGGAGGTGCCCTGTGATGCGGGCTCGCTGGAGCTGCGGCGGGCAGGGTTCGAGCCGCTCCTCATCACCCCGGCGTGCGCGCCGGGGGCGCAGCGGCATCGGACGTTGCCGCTGGCGCCCGCGGCGGCGTCGGCGGCGCCAGCTCCGGCGTCGGCGGCGCCCGCGGTGCGCGTCGCGGCGCCTCCTTCGGCGCCGCCCTCCGCTCCGGCGACCGCGCCTCGTCCGGTGGTGCCCGTGCGGCGTAGCGGGGGCGGCGGGGCGGCGGGGCCGTCCAGCGCCCCGGCGCCTGTGGAGCTGTGGTAGGGGGGGCTGGACAAGGAGGGGCGGATCTCCCTAGTGTGCGCAGCGAGCGCGCGGCGTCGGCTGCGCGATGACCTGAAGAGGAGGATGAGATGAGCATGGAGATCACCACCCTGGGCGTCGTGGGCGCAGGGCAGATGGGGAACGGGATCGCGCAGGTCGCGGCGACGTCGGGGTTGAGCGTGGTGATGGTGGATCTGAGCGAGGCGGCGCTGGAGCGCGGCCTGGGCACGATCACCAAGTCGCTGGGGCGGTTGGAGAGCAAGGGGAAGATCAGCGCGGAGGCGAAGGCGGCGGCGCTGGACCGTATCCAGACCTCGACCTCGATGGAGGCGCTGGCGTCGTGCGAGTTCATCGTGGAGGCGGCGACGGAGGATCTGGAGATCAAGAAGCGGATCTTCGCGCAGCTTGACGCGGCGGCGGCGCCGGGGGCGATCCTGGCGACGAACACCTCCAGCATCTCGATCACGACCATCGCGGCGCAGACGAAGCGTCCGGACAAGGTGGTGGGGATGCACTTCATGAACCCGGTGCCGCTGATGCAGCTTGTGGAGCTGATCCGCGGGCTGGCGACGTCGGAGGAGACGTTCGCGGCGACGGAGGCGCTGGCTGCGAAGCTGGGCAAGACGACGGTGGCGGCCACGGATTATCCTGGCTTCATCGTGAACCGCGTGTTGATGCCGTATATCAACGAGGCGGTGTATGTCTTGATGGAGGGGATCGGTTCGGTGGAGGACATCGACGCGGCGATGAAGCTGGGGACGAACGTGCCGATGGGTCCGCTGACGCTGGCGGACTTCATCGGGCTGGACACGTGCCTGGCGATCATGGAGGTGCTGTATGAGGGCTTCGGTGACAGCAAGTACCGTCCGTGCCCGCTGCTGCGGAAGTATGTGACGGCGGGGTGGCTGGGCCGGAAGTCGGGCCGCGGGTTCTACAACTACGCCAGCTGAGAGGTGAGGCGATGAGCGCGAGCGAGCCGTGTGTGCTGATGGAGGTCGCGGGCGGTGTCGCGACGCTGACGTTGAGCCGCCCTGCGGCGTTGAACGCGATCAACTCGCAGATGATCGCGGAGCTGGACGCGGCGATCTCGGCGGTGGAGGCTGACGCGTCGGTGCGTGTGGTGATCCTGACGGGCGCGGGGAAGGCGTTCGCGGCGGGCGCCGACATCGCGGAGATGCAGGGTTATGGTGAGGAGGAGGCTTGGGCGTTCGCGTCGCGGGGTCAGCGGGTGTTCGCGCGCTTTGAGAAGCTGGGCGTGCCTGTGCTGGCGGCGATCAACGGGTTTGCGCTGGGGGGTGGGTGCGAGCTGGCGATGGCGTGCGACATCCTCTACAGCAGCGAGCGGGCGAAGTTTGGTCAGCCCGAGGTGAAGCTCGGGGTGACGCCGGGCTTTGGGGGGACGCAGCGGCTGCCGCGTCGGATCGGTCCGCAGGCGGCGATGGAGCTGCTCTTCACGGGTCGGGTCATCGACGCGGCGGAGGCGCACCGGCTGGGGCTGGTGGCGCGGGTGTTCCCCGGTGAGTCGCTGCTGGCGGAGGTGCGCGCGGTGGCGCAGGAGATCGCGGCGCGTGGTCCGCTGGCGGTGGCGTGGGCGAAGGAGGTGGTGCGCGCGGGTGCGCACCTGCCGCTGGATCACGCCAACCGGCTGGAGGCGGAGACGTTCGGTCGCTGCTTCGGCACGGCGGATCAGAAGGAGGGGATGGGCGCCTTCCTGGAGAAGCGGGAGCCGAGCTTCCAGGGGAGGTAGAGGGGGTTCCAGGGGGCGCGCCCCCTGGCCGCCGGGGGGACCCCCCAGAAAAAAATA
>CAUJGC010000338.1 GCA_963169075.1 Myxococcota bacterium | reverse complement strand
TCCCCCCCAGGAGCCCCCCGTGTCCGCTCGAAGCTGGCTCGCCTCCCTCAAGGTCTACGCCGACCCCCGGATGCTCATCCTCCTGGCCCTCGGCTTCTCCAGCGGCCTCCCCCGCCTCCTCGTCTACAGCACCCTCACCTTCTGGCTCCTCGACGTCGGCCTCAACATCCAGTCCATCGGCCTCTTCGCCGCCACCGGCTCCGCCTACTCCCTCAAGTTCCTCTGGGCGCCCCTCGTCGATCGACTCCCCCTCCCCCTCCTCACACGCCTCCTCGGCCGCCGCCGCGCCTGGATCCTCCTCACCCAGACCGGCCTCGTCGCCTCCCTCGCCTGGCTCGCCACCACACACCCCGGCGTCGATCCCATCCAGACCGCCCTCGCCGCCCTCCTCGTCTCCGTCTTCTCCGCCACCCAGGACATCGTCATCGACGCCTGGCGCGTCGAGTCCCTCGCCCCCGCCGAGCAGGGCGCTGGCGCCGCCGCCGCCGTCTTCGGCTACCGCCTCGGCATGCTCGCCGCCAGCGCCGGCGTCCTCTACCTCGTCACCTTCTTCGCGCGCTGGGACCTCACCTACGGCCTCATGGCCGCCCTCGTCGGCGTCGGCGTCCTCGCCGCCCTCCTCGCCAGAGAGCCCGCACGCCCCGACGCCGACGCCGCGCACGCCCGCGCCGCCCAGGCGACCTCACCCCTCCGCCTCCTCGGCCAGGAGCTGGTCGACGGCATCGTCGGCCCCCTCCGCGACCTCACCACCCGCCGCGGCTGGCTCCTCATCCTCACCTTCGTCATCCTCTACAAGCTCGGTGACGCCCTCGCTGGCGCCATGACCAACCCCCTCCTCGTCGATGTCGGCTTCTCCAAGCTCGCCATCGCCAACGTCGGCAAGACCTACGGCCTCGTCGCCACCATCGCAGGCGTCGCCCTCGGCGGCTGGCTCACCCGAGCCCTCGGCGTCCACCGCGCCCTCTGGGCCGCTGGCTTCCTCCAGATGGCCTCCAACCTCCTCTTCGCCCTCCAGGCCGTCGTCGGGGACCACATCCCCATGCTCATCGCCACCATCGGCGTCGAAAACCTCACCGGCGGCGTCGGCACCGCCGCCTTCGTCGCCTACCTCAGCGCCCTCTGCAACCGCAACTACAGCGCCACCCAATACGCCCTCCTCACCGCCCTCGCAGGACTCCTCCGCACCCTCCTCTCCACAGCCTCCGGCCTCCTGGCCGACTCCCTCGGCTGGGTCGCCTACTTCATCTTGACCACCCTCGCCGCGCTCCCCGGCCTCGCCGTCCTCTTCATCCTCATGCGCTTCTACGAGCAGCCCACAACAGCATCAAAAAACGATCAAGAAACAAAAAAATCCACCACAATGTGATGGATTCTGAATAGCCGACATGATCCTCCCTCGCCCCACACCCTCCCCCAAACCACCCCCAGCGACCCGTCGGTGTCCCCCCGTCACGGGGGGGACCGGGGGCGTTCGTCGGGCCGGGCTTTGCCCGAGCCCGACGTTACGCCCCCGGGGGGGTCACGCGGTCGCCTCGGGAGGCGTCGACTCCTCCGCCGGAGGCACCACAGGCGCCTCCTCAGCAGGCGCCGCCTCCGCGGCGGGCGTAGCCTCTGCGGCGGGCGCCGCCTCCGCGGCGGGCTCGTCGCTCAGACCGAGCAGCTTGGCCAGCTCGTCCTCCTTGCCCATGTGGCACTTCTTGTAGCGCTCGCCCGAGCCGCAGGGGCACGGGTCGTTGCGCTTCACCTTCGGCAGGTTGGGGTTCACCGTGATCACGATGGGCTTGGGCGCCTCGGCCCCGCCTGCGCCCTCCGCCTCGGCCCCTGCGACGTCCGCAGCCTCCGCCTCGGGCGCCTGCGCGCCCACCTGGGGGTTGCTGCGGAAGTCCGTCAGCGCCGCCGGACCGCCCAGGATCGGCGCAGGCGCCGCCGCGGGCCCCTTCGGGATCACCGGGCGCGCGATGGGCTGCGCGCCCACCGCCAGCGACGGACCCGAAGACTGCACCGGCGGCTGCGACGCCGCGCGGATGCGCACCGCGTCCGGCGCCAGATCCCCCACCTGATCGTCGCGCTCCACCTGGATGCGGGTCATGTACTCGACCACGTTCTGGTCGATCTCCACCATCATCCGCTCAAACTGCTCGTAACCCTCGATCTTGTAGACCTTCTTCGGGTCCTTCTGCGCGTAACCCTGGAAGCGGATCGCGTCGCGCAGCGCGTCCATCGCCTTCAGGTGATCCCGCCAGAGCCGGTCGATCGCGCGCACAAACGTGTTCTGGATCAGCTCCAGGAAGATCGTCCGACCCGTCACCGGCTCATAGCCGTCCACCTCCGCGTAGGAGGTGTTCTTGCGCTCCGCGATGTAGTCCAACGACTCGATCTTGCCGCCCACCTGGCCCTCGATCGCCTTCCAGAGCCGCGTCTCCACGTCCTCGCGACCCCGGTACGACGAGAAGTCCAGCTCCAGCTCGAAGACCCGCTTCACCTCGTTGGTCAGCGTCTTCACGTCCCACTCGGTGGGGCGCACCTTCTCGGAGCAATACTGATCCAGCAGCCCCACCGCCGTCCGATCAAACGCGTCCAGGCAGAGGTCGTAGAGCGGCTCGCCGCCCTCCAGCACCTTGTCGCGCAGCGCGTAGATCGTCTTGCGCTGCTGGTTCATGACGTCGTCATACTCCAGCAGGTTCTTGCGGATGTCGAAGTTGCGACCCTCCACCCGCTTCTGCGCGCTCTCCAGCGCCTTGGTCACCATCCGCGACTCGATGGGCTCGCCCTCGGGCATCTCCAGCCGCTCCATGATCATCGAGATCCGGTCGGCGTTGAAGATCCGCAGCAGATCGTCCTCCAACGAGAGGAAGAAGCGCGACTCCCCAGGATCACCCTGGCGACCCGAGCGGCCGCGGAGCTGGTTGTCGATCCGGCGCGACTCGTGACGCTCGGTCGCCAGCACGAAGAGGCCGCCCGCCTTGAGCACCTCCTCCTTCTCCGCAGCGCACTGCTTCTTGTAGACCTCCAGGCGCTCCTCAAAGACCGGGCCGCTCTCCGCCCCGCCTGCGTCGCGACGCGCCAGCGCCTCCGCGTTGCCGCCCAGCAGGATGTCCGTGCCGCGACCCGCCATGTTCGTCGCGATCGTCACCGCCTTCAGACGACCCGCCTGCGAGACGATGTCCGCCTCCTCCCGGTGACGCTTCGCGTTGAGGATGTTGTGGGCGATGTTCTTGCGCTTGAGCACCTTCGAGATCGCCTCGGACTTCTCCACCGAGGTCGTCCCCACCAGCACCGGCTGACCCTTCTCGTGGCACGCCACGATCTGGTTCACCACCGCGTTGAACTTCTCCCGCTCCGTCCGGTAGATCACGTCGTCCTGATCAAGGCGGATCACCGGCTTGTTCGTCGGGATGACCCGCGTCTCCAGCTTGTAGATCTCCTTGAACTCCTCCGCCTCCGTGTCCGCCGTGCCCGTCATCCCCGAGAGCTTGCCGTACATGCGGAAGAAGTTCTGGAACGTCACCGTCGCCAGCGTCTCGTTCTCATCCCGGATCTTCACCCCCTCCTTCGCCTCCACCGCCTGGTGGAGACCGTCGGACCAGCGACGACCCGGCATCGGACGACCGCCGTGCTCATCCACGATGACCACCTGGCCGTCGTCGATGATGTAGTTGACGTCCTTCTTGTAGAGCGTGTGCGCCTGCAGCGCCTTGTTCACATGGTGCAGGTACTCGATGTTGGCCGGGGCGTAGATGTTGTCCAGCTTGAGGCGGTGCTCCACCGTCTCCACGCCCTCATCCGTCAGCACCACCGAGTGATGCTCCTCGTCCACGATGTAGTCCTCGTCGCGCTTCAGGAAGGGGACGATCTTGTTCACCTCCGCGTAGAGCGCCGTGGACTGGTTCGCGCGACCCGAGATGATCAGCGGCGTCCGCGCCTCGTCGATCAGGATCGAGTCCACCTCGTCCACGATCGCGTAGTTGTGGCCGCGCTGCACCTTGCGATCCAGCGAAAACTTCATGTTGTCGCGGAGATAGTCGAATCCGAACTCGTTGTTCGTCCCGTAGGTCACGTCCGCGCTGTAGGCCGCCTTCCGATCCTCGTCCGACATGTCCGTCAGGATCGTCCCCACCGTCAGCCCAAGAAAGCGGTGGATGCGACCCATCCACTCCGCGTCGCGCGAGGCCAGATAGTCGTTCACCGTGATGATGTGCACGCCTTTGCCCGTCAGCGCGTTCAGATACGCCGGGCCGGTCGACACCAGCGTCTTCCCCTCGCCGGTGCGCATCTCGCAGATGCAACCCCTGTGCAGGAAGATGCCGCCGATGAGCTGCACGTCGTAGTGCCGCATCCCCATGACCCGGCGGCTCGCCTCGCGGACGGTGGCGAAGGCCGCCGGCAGGATCTCGTCCAGGGTGGCGCCCTTCTCAAGCTTCTCCTTGAGGCGTGGGGTCATCGCCTTGAGGTCCTCGTCGGAGAGCGCCCGGAAGTTGTCCTCAAGGGCGTTGATCTTTTCGACGAGGGGCTGGATCTTCTTGAGCTCCCGGTCATTCTTGGAGCCGAAGATCTTCTGGAGGGCGTTCAACATGGGGGAGAAGCTCCGCAAGGGCAGCGGGGGGGCGCGTCAGCGGCGCGACGCGGCGTGTCCTGTTCACCTCGGCAGCGCCGAGGTGCGAGGCCGGGTCGTCAAGGGCGTCCCCGAAGATGCACTCCGGCGGATGGCCGAGCAGCGCAAAAGAATATAGGGGCACGCCCAAGGCGGTCAAGCCCGCGGATGCGATCCTGCGCGGGCGAAGCCCATCGGGGAGGAGGGCGCCAGGAGCGCCGCGTCCACCCAGCCCTCGTACCAGTCCAGGAACGGCGTGCCCTGGAGGCGCGGCATGGCGAAGGCGGGGTGGATGCCGCCGTCGCACAGGCGCAGATCGTCCCAGATCGCGCCGCGGTGGGCGCCCTCCAGCACGATGCGGATCGTGTGTCCGGTGGCGTGGGCCAGCGGGAGCGTCCCGGAGACCAGCGCGGGGTGGGTCGTGGGGAGGCCCACGCCGTCCGCCAGCAGCTCCTCGATGAGGCGCGGGCAGACCCCGGCCTCCTGGAGGCAGGTGATCTCGTGCTTGAGGTAGATCGCGTCCATGTCCGCGTCGCCGCCCAGGCTCAGGATCTCGCGCTCCGCGCGCGCCAGCGCCGTCGCCTGGAGCAGCGGGCGCTTGATCGGGAAGCAGCCGCACGGATCGTCGGCCAGGTCCGAGGCCAGCTCCAGCGCCTCCATCAGCGGGAGGAGCCCCCCCAGCGGCCCCGGGGCCCCGTCGCTCACCCGCGTCACGAAGGCCCGGAGGTCTTCAGGCAGGCGCGCGCCGATGGCGCGCTCCACGTCGTCCAGCTCGCCCTGGCTCATGGGCTGGAGCCCCCGGCTCCCCGGCAGGGCTTGCACCTTGAGGGCGATGGCGTTCAGACGTCTTTCAAAAAGAGAAGGCATATCAACAGCTTGTCAGGGTCGTTCCGCTCCTCCGCCGCGAAGATGCGCAGCGGGGTGGCGTGGGTACACCGAGCGGCTGCGGAAGGCAAGCCTTAAGGGTGACCTGGGGTGGCCTACGGCAGCCCGGTCTCCAGCGTCGCGCGGAGCTGGGCCGGGGAGAGGTCGGCGCCCCAGACGGCGTTGACGTGCTCGGCGGCGACGTCGCAGCCCGGGCGCGGCTCGCCGCCGTGGACCAGATCGAAGGCCAGGACGCGGTGATCACAGAGTTCTTGCAAACGCCTTGCGAGTGAGGCGCCGTCATGGCCGAGGGGCTGCGCGTCGCGGGCGAGCTGGAGCCACGCCCGGAGGTTGGCGGGATCGTAGCCGGTGAAGACGCGCTGGTCGTCGGGGAGGAGGGCGGTGAGGAGGTAGGTGAGGCTGAAGGTGAGCTGGGCGGGGTAGCCGGTCTCGCGTCCGATGGGGCCGTGATCGATGGGCTCGTTGGCGTAGTCCAGCGGGGCGGTGCGCTCCACCAGGAGCGCGTCCACGCCTGGGCAGGTCGCCGCCAGGTCGCGGCTCTGCGCCGCCGGGACCAGGAGATCCCAGGCGTCGTGGATCAAGAGGAGATCGCTCTCCAGCCGCGCGCAGACGCTGGCGTGGGTGAAGGGGGCGTCGCCCTCGGGGCGCGCGAAGGCGGCCCGCATCCGGCGCAGGTAGGGATCGAAGAAGGTGTGGAGGTAGTCGCGCCGCTCACCGCTGAGGAGCGCGTCCACACCCTCGGCGGCCCACGCCTCCATGTCGCGGAAGTCGATGGGCGGGGCCAGCGCGGCGACGGCCCGGGGCTTGACCGGCCCGAGGGCGCTGTAGACCGCCTCGAAGCCTCCCCACGAGCCGCCCCAGGCCCCCAGCCGCGTCGGGTCCACGCCGGGGCGCGTCGCCATGTGGGCCATCGCCGCCTGGACGTCGCCCGCGTCGTCGGTCAGATCCCCGCCCGCGTAGAAGCGCCCATAGCTGATCATCACCCCCAGCCCGTTGACGAGGTAGATGAAGGCCAGATCCAGCGTCTGGGCCGGCGCCGCCCGGACGTAGCTGATCCCCGGGCTCTCCGGCCCGCCCCCCGGCCCGTCCACGTCCGCCTGAAACACCGCCCCGTCCTCCCCCGCCGCCGTGGACCACCGCACATCCACCTCCTCGCCGGTCCAATCCACGCCGCTGTAGGGATCGGTGATGAGGACGGCGGGGTTGCCGCCGGGGAAGGGGCGCGCGGGGGCGTACCAGATCGCGTAGGTGCAGCCGCCGTCGGGGTGGGGCAGGCGCCACAGCTCCCGCTCGCCGCTCAGGTCCCCCGACACCCAGGGCTGCCGCTCCAGCACGGTCGCCTCGCACCCGGGCGGCGTCGCCGCGTCAGGCGTCGCGTCCGCTCCCTCGCTGGCGTCGTCGCCGCTGGCCTGGGCGTCGGCGGCGTCCTCGCCGCCCGCGTCGGCGCTGTCGCCGGGCGGCGCCGCGTGGTCCCCCGTCGAGCCGCCGCAGGCCGGAGCGAGGGGGGCGAGGAGGGCGATGAGGGCGAGGAGGGGAGCTGAACGGTGATTCATCGGCGGCTCGGGGGTGGGGATCAGGGCTTGGGGACGCGGATGGTGGAGATCATGAGGGAGCCCGAGAGCGCGTAGATCAGGGTGAGGGGGTGGAGCGTGGCGGGCCCCAGGTGAAGCTCCCCTCCCCAGAGGTGATCACCGGTCGCGCCCAGGTAAAGGGCCACGGCGAGGGTGAGGACAAGGGCGAGGGAGGTCGGGATGGGGGTGCCTTCGTAGTAGGGGACCTTGCCGCTGCCGGCGGAGAGCTCGGCGGCGGTGGCGTTGTAGCGTGCGAGGCGGGCGATGCCGCAGACGACGAAGTAGATGAGGATGGCGATGTCCAGCTCGCCCCGGAGCCCGAGGGTGAAGCCCAGGACGGCGGGCGCGACGCCGAAGGAGACGACATCGGCCAGCGAGTCGAGGTCGGCCCCGAGGTGGGAGGCCCGGCGTGTGGTCCGGGCGACGAAGCCGTCGAGCACGTCGAGCACCAGCGCCACGGGGAGGAGGCCGAAGGCCCACCAGAGGTGGGGCTTGTAGAGATCCCTGGCGAGGTAGGAGAGGCAGAGGAAGATGGCGAGGGTGCCGCAGGCGGCGTTACCGATGGTGAGGAAGTCCGCCGGGGTGAAGGAGCGGATCATGGAGAAGGAGGGGGGGCGCGGCGGCCTGGGGGTGTCGGTCATGGCTCTTCGGGGGGCTCGGGGAGGTGAAGGGGGGTGGCGTTGGAGGGGCCCTCGGGGGCCTCGATCAGCTGCTTGAGGAGGACAAAGGCGTCGGCCTGGGCGGCCTTGACCTGGGCGACGCGGCGTCGGTTCCGGGCGAGGAAGGCGACGAAGCCGGGATCGCCGGAGGGCATCTCGGCCTCGGCCTCGTCGAGGTAGCCGTCGGCGGCGCCGAAGCGTCCGGCGGCGGCGGCGGTGAGGGCGAGGAGGGCGAGGCGCTTGAAGCGCCGATCCGGGCGGTGGTGCTCGGCGCGGAGGGCGCGCTCCAGGAGCGCCTGGGCCTGGGCGTGATCGCGGCGGTGCTCCAGCAGGAGCAGGGCGAGGGCTTCGAGGTGGCGCGGCGCGGCGTCGGGCGCCTGGGCGGCGAGGGTGAGCAGGTCGATGCGCTCGTGCGGCGGGGCCTTGGCGGGGAGGGCCTCCGCGGCGCGTGCGGCGAGGCGAGGGCGCTCGTGATCGGGCGCGAGGTCGAGGGCGGCGCGGGTGTGGAGGAGGACCTGAGGCTGGCGTTGGCGCGCGGCGTAGAGGTCGATGAGGTCGAGGTGGAGGCGGAGAGGGGTGACCCAGAAGCGGAGGAGGGGCGAGGCGAGGTCGGGGTGGGGTGGCTGGAACCTGTCGGCGCCGGAGTCGATGCGCCGGGCGGCGTCCTGGAGGAAGGCGCGGCGGAGGGCGCGGGCGGTGAGGTGGAGGGCGAGGTAGTGGAAGGGGAGGGCGGCGAGGAAGGCGACAGCGACCCAGGCGGGGAGGTCGGTGAGGAGGAGGAGGGCCGCGGTGATCGCCGCGGTGGTGAGGGCGAGTGCGGCGAGGGTGAGGGTGGGTGCGCGCTGGAGGAGGTGCATGGGTTGGGCGTGAGCCTTGACATAGAGGATGAGATGGCCTAGTCTTTCGGCCCGGTCCGTACGGGGGTTCGGGCGACGGCACCGCGAGCGCGCCAGCCGCAAGGTTGAAGCGAAGAATGCGCGGGGTTGTCAAGGGCCAGCGTGCTCATCCCGGGTTCTGGAGGTTCACTCCAGGGCCTCGGAGGGGCAGCCTGGCGGTCCTTCCCTCAACGTTCCAGGGGCGCGCGAGAGGCGCGCGGAGGCGCTGGTGCTCTGGGTGGTCCAGAGCGGCGCCGCTGCGGCCAGCCCAGCCGGACGTGACGTCGCGCGCCGCTGAGTGGGTAGGAGGACCTTGGGTCGAGGCATCGCCGCCGCGGCACCTCGACTTGAGCGAGCGCAGACCCGGATCACGTCTGGCAAGCTGAACGCACCCAGAGGTTCACTGAATGGCAGCCAAGCAGCAAGATTCGCTGGATATGGAGTTCGAGGCGCTCCTGGCGGAGTTCGAGCAGAAGGAGAACTCCGTCTCCGAGAACGAGATCACCCGCGGCCGCGTGATCGACATCCAGAAGGACTGGATCCTTGTGGACATCGGCTACAAGTCCGAGGGCATGATCGACATCCGCGAGTTCATCGACCCCGAGACCAACGAGGTCATGGTGGAGGTGGGCCAGGAGATCGACGTCCTGGTCGAGGCCCGTGAGGATGAAGAGGGGCTGTGCATCTTGTCCAAGGAGAAGGCGGACAAGATGAAGATCTGGGAGGAGCTGGCCCAGAAGAACGAGAATGACGAGCTCGTCGAGGGCGTCATCTCGTCGCGGGTCAAGGGCGGCCTCCAGGTGGACATCGGGGTGCGCGCCTTCTTGCCGGGGAGCCAGGTGGAGCTGCGCCCGACGCGGAACCTGGACAAGTTCATCGGCCAGACCTTCAAGTTCAAGATCATCAAGTTCAACAAGCGTCGCGGGAACATCGTCCTCTCGCGCCGCGCGCTGCTTGAGAAGGAGCGCGAGGAGCTCAAGAAGGAGACCCTCGAGAAGCTGGTCGAGGGCAACATCCTCAAGGGCGTGGTGAAGAACATCACCGAGTACGGCGCCTTCGTGGATCTGGGCGGCATCGACGGCCTCCTGCACATCACGGACATGTCGTGGGGCCGCATCACGCACCCCTCGAAGATGTTCGAGGTCGGTCAGGAGATCGACGTGATGGTGCTCAAGTTCAACCCGGACAACGAGCGGGTGAGCCTGGGTCACAAGCAGATCTCGCCGGATCCGTGGGAGGGCGCGGAGGATCGCTACCCGGTCGGCGCGCGCGTCGCGGGCAAGGTCGTCTCGCTCATCGACTACGGCGCCTTCGTGGAGCTGGAGGAGGGGATCGAGGGCCTGATCCACATCTCGGAGATGAGCTGGACGCGGCGCATCAAGCACCCGAGCAAGGTGGTGTCGGTGGGCGATACGGTGGACTGCGTGGTCCTCAACATCGACCCCGAGGCCAAGAAGATCAGCCTCGGCATGAAGCAGATGGAGCCGAACCCCTGGACGCTGCTGGAGGAGAAGTACCCGGTGGGTACGGTCATCACGGGGCGCGTGCGCAACGTGACGGACTTCGGCATCTTCGTGGGGATCGAGGAGGGCATCGACGGCCTGGTCCACATCTCGGATCTGTCGTGGACGCAGAAGATCCGCCACCCCTCCGAGCTCTTCAAGAAGGGCGACGAGGTGCACGCGGTCGTCCTCAACATCGACGTGGACAACGAGCGCTTCTCGCTGGGCATCAAGCAGCTGACCCCCGATCCGTGGGAGACGCTGCCCGAGCGTTACCCGCCCGGGACCATCGTCGAGGCCAAGATCACCAAGCTGACCGACTTCGGCGCCTTCGCGGAGATCGAGGACGGCATCGAGGGTCTGATCCACATCTCGGAGATCGCCATCGAGCGGATCGAGGATCCGTCGCAGGTGGTGCAGCCGGGTGAGACGAAGAAGACCGAGGTGATCAGCGTGGACCCGAAGGAGCGCAAGATCGCCCTGTCGATCAAGAGCTTCATCCAGCGCTCCGAGCACGGCAACCTCCGCCAGTACTCCGACGAGGGGAACGCCAGCGTGCAGCTGGGCGACCTCTTCAAGGACAAGCTGGGCGACCTGATGAACGACTGATCGGGTCGTTGACAGGTGAGGCCTGACGCGCCCGCGCTCCCCGAGAGGGGGGCGCGGGCGTTCGTTTTGGAGGGTGCGCAGATGTGGCGCCTGACATGGCGAGGCGTGGCGGCGGGGTTGGCGCTCGGGCTGGTGCTGGGGGCGCTCCAGGCGCTGCGCCTCGGTGACGCGCTGGTGGCGCTTGGCGAGGCAGGCGCCTGGGGGCTGCTGGGGCGCCTGGGGCTCGGCGTCTCGGGGCTGATGTCGGCGGCGCTGCCTGCGGGGGCGCTGGTGTCGGGGCTGGTGACGTATCGGGAGCGTGGGCTGCGCGGGGAGTGGCTGGCGCTGCGGACGCTGGGCGTCCGCCGCCGCCGGGTGATCGGGGAGGCGCTGGGGGCGGGGCTGGCCGCGTCGGCGCTGGCGGCGCTCTTCGCGCTCTGGCTCGGGCCGCTGGGGCTGGCGTCGCTGGGCGCCGCCGTGGAGGAGGCCTGGGTCGTGGAGCGGATCGCCAGCGGCCGCGGCGCCCCGGTCTGGCTGGGGGAGGGGGTCTGGGCGGGCGCCGCGCAGGCCCGCAGCGGCACGCTGGAGGACGTCTGGGGCGTCGACACCGCCCGGGGCTGGGGTTTCCGCGCCGAGGCGGCCTCGCCGTCAGCCGACGGGCGCTGGCGCCTCCAGGGGGCCGAGGTGCAGGGGCCAGGCTGGCGGATCGCCGCCGCCGCTGCCGAGGTGCGCCTGGGAGGCGAGGAGGCCGGTTGGTCGCGCCTGATCCCCCCCGTCGAGCGCCAGAGCGGGCTGGCTCTCTGGACCGCTGCACAGGCCGGTGATCGCCTCGCCTGGCGTGCCCTCGCCAAGCGCGCCGCCTTGATCCTCGCCCCGCCGCTCCTCCTGCTGGCGGCGCTGGGCGCGGCGATCCCGGCGACGCCAGGGGTTCAGCCGCCCGGCGCCGGGCGGCTGGGCCTCCTGGGGGTCGGCCTCGGGGCGGGGTTCTTCGCGCTCCTGCGCGCCGGCGAGGTGTGGGGCGGCGCGGCGTGGTGGTGGGCGGCGCTGGCGCCGCTGGGCGGGCTCGCGCTGGCGGCGCTCGGGCTGGGGTGGCGGCTCTGGCTGCGCTGGTGAGCGGGAATCTTGGGCTGACGCTTGACGTCGGGGGCGTTGTGTTGGATTCTTGAGGTATTGTGGCGCGGCGAGTGTCGTAGCGCGCACAGCCAGCGGCCGTCCAGGACGGTTCAGGGCGCGGTGCCCTGCCGCTGGAGAGAGCAGAGCCATGACGCAAGCGCCACCTTCGGGTCGCAGCGTCGGGCGCCCAGGAGTGAGGAACAGGAGGTTCGTGGCCACGAGCAGCAGTAAAGACCGCCATCGCGTAAACTATCAAATCCGGGTGCCGGAGGTGCGGGTCATCGATCAGGATGGCCAGCAGCTCGGCGTGATGAGCTCGGACGAGGCGCGCGGGATCGCGGAGGAGAGAGGCCTGGATCTGGTGGAGGTTGCCCCCAACGCGCGCCCCCCGGTGTGCCGTATCATGGACTTTGGCAAGTTCCAGTACGAGCGCGCCAAGCAGCTCAAGGCGCAGAAGAAGGCCCAGACCGAGACGAAGACCATCACGCTCCGCCCCAAGACGGACACGCACGATCTGGAGACGAAGCTCCGGCACGCGCGCAAGTTCCTGATCTCGGGCAACCGCGTGAAGTTTGTCATGCGTCTCCGGGGTCGCGAGCGCGCCAACCCGAAGATGTGGACCGACAAGCTGGATGAGATCCTGAACGCGCTCACCGAGCTGAGCCAGGTCACCCAGCGCCCCATGTCGGAGGGGCGCGCCATCTCGGCCATGGTCGAGCCGCGCGCTGGCCTCAAGGTCACCCCCCAGACCGCCGCAGCGGTCGCAGGGGATGACGAGGTCTACGAGGACGACGCGGACGGGGACGAGGACGACGACGACTGATCGACGCGCCGCACCGGCGGCGTGTCAGGTCGTGGGAAGGCTCCAGGGGGGCGCGGCGTTTCACACGCTGACGCTTCACGCGACCGCTCTGCGCTGAGGCAGGCTGATAAGGAGGAGGGCTGATGGAGGCGGGGACGATCAAGAAGATCGCCATCGGGATCGCGATCCCGATCCTCTTGCTCCTGCTGGCCGCGCTCGGCGCAGCGATCTGGTACTTTGTCATCTTCGAGCCACCCGAGCGCGTCCTGGAGGGCGTGATCGCCTCGGCGCAGTCCAACAACCCCGAGCGCTTCCAGAGCTACTTCTCCTCGGCCTCGGTGCGCGCGCTGGAGGGCAGCTGGAAGGGGGACGGCTACGGCCGCTCCGGGAGCTGGGACCGCATGATGAAGGGCATCCTGGAGACCTCCGGCGGCGCGCCGATCCCCGAAGGGGAGCCCGAGATCACCGAGGACGGCCAGCGCGCCAAGATGCGCGTCCGCCTCCGGGGCAACCGCCGCACCATCTACTTCGTCCAGGAGGACGGCGACTGGCGCGTGGACATCCTCAGCGGCGTCAACGCAGGCGTCAGCGAGGAGGCCCGCAAAGAGGCCAAGGTGGAGCTGGACCCCGAGAAGCAGAAGAAGGAGGAGTCCTTCACCGAGGAGCCCAAGCGGGACGGCTGGTGGAAGAAGGAGTGAGCAAAAAAACACACGGGCGGCTTGACCGTGTGAGCAGTAGTGACTAGAATAGGGGGCGTTCTTGAGGGGGTGCCTCAAGGGCGCGAGACACAGCGGACCTGATCTCCTTGATCTGATACATAACCCCGATATCCGGTCCGTAACGACACGAGGACAGACACCATGGCAAGCCTCAACAAGGTCATCCTGATCGGCAACCTCGGCAAAGACCCCGAGCTGCGCTACACCGGCTCCGGTCAGGCGGTGGTCAACTTCTCCCTCGCCACCAGCGAGCGCTGGCAGGGCAAGGAGGGCGATCAGCAGGAGCGCACGGAGTGGCATCGGATCGTCGTCTGGGGTCCCCAGGGCGAGATGTGCTCCAAGTACCTCAAGAAGGGCCGTCAGATCTATCTGGAGGGTCGCCTCCAGACCCGCCAGTGGGAGGACAAGGACGGCCAGACGCGCTACACGACCGAGATCAACGCCTCGCGGGTGCTCTTCCTGGGCGGCCGCGGCGAAGGCGAGGGCGGCGAGTCCTGGGGCAGCCAGGTGCCGCCGGAGCCCAGCAGCGTCGGCGGCGGCGGTGGCGGCGGCAACCGGGGCGGCGGCGGCGGGTACAACGACAACTTCAGCGATGACGACATCCCGTTTTGATCGCTGCTGCGCTGAAGCCGGGCAGGGGCCTGGAGGCACGCCTCGTGAGGTGTCGCGCGTGATGCGTCAGATTGTGTGGAATTGTTGCTCTATTCCATGTGATTTGCTATGCATCTCGGCGGCGACGCCCGAGGCGCGGCGCCTCCGGGCCCCTCTTTCTTGGACCCCCCTGCACGAGAGCCGAGATGTCCTACGTCGTCCTCGCGCGTCGCTGGCGACCGCAACACTTTGAGGAGGTGATCGGCCAGGAGCACGTCGGCCGAACCCTCGCCAACGCCATCGCCCAGGATCGCGTCGCGCACGCGTTCCTCTTCTGTGGGCCGCGCGGGGTCGGGAAGACCTCCACCGCGCGCATCCTCGCCAAGGCCCTCAACTGCGCCCAGGGGCCCACGCCCAAGCCCTGCTACGCCTGCGCCTCCTGCAAGGAGATCAGCAGCGGCGGCTCCATGGATGTGATCGAGATCGACGGCGCCTCCAACCGCGGCGTCAACGAGATCCGCGAGCTGCGCGAGGGCGTCCACTACGCCCCCAGCCGGGATCGCTTCAAGATCTACATCATCGACGAGGTCCACATGCTGACGACGGAGGCCTTCAACGCCCTCCTGAAGACGCTGGAGGAGCCTCCGCCCCACGTGAAGTTCATCTTCGCCACGACCGAGCCGCAGAAGATCCCGGTCACGATCCTGAGCCGCTGCCAGCGCTTTGACTTCAAGCGCATCCCGCTGCGCCGGATCGCCACCTCGCTCCAGGAGATCTGCGCCGCCGAGGGCATCGAGGCCGAGCCCTCGGCCCTGGCGATGATCGCCACCCAGGCCGACGGCGGGATGCGCGACGCCCTCAGCCTCACCGATCAGATCATCAGCTTCTGCGGCCAGCAGATCCGCGAGGCGCAGGTGGCGGAGGTGCTGGGGGTCGCCGGGCGCCAGACGCTCTTCCGCCTCACCGGCGCGCTCCTGGGGCGCCAGGTCGAGGAGGCGCTGCGCGTCGTGGACGAGGTCAACCAGGCGGGCTTCGATCTGGTGACCTTCGCCAGCTCGGTGGTGGCGCACCTGCGTGATCTGGCCGTGATCCAGGCCTCGCGGGAGCCCGAGGGCTTGATCGAGATGAGCGACGCCGAGCTGGCCCAGGCGCGCGCGCAGCTCCAGCGCGCCGACGCCAGCGTCCTCACCCGCATGTTCAACCTCATGGTGTCCGCCTCCGAGGACATGGCGCGCTCGGCCTACCCCAAGCTGGTCTTCGAGATGGCGCTGGTGCGGCTGGCGGCGGTGGAGCCCCTCGTCCCGATGGAGCTGATCCTCCAGCGCCTCGACGCCCTCTCGGCTGGGGTCATCCTGGAGGACACCTGGACCCCTCCGGCGGGCAGCGCCGCCCCCGCCGCGCCTGCCTCCCCCCCGCCGTCCTCGCCGCCCCCGCCGTCCTCGCCGCCCGCCGCCGCGAAGCCTGCCGAGGCGAAGCCCGTCGTGCCTGCGCCCGCCGTGACCGCGCCCGCCGCGCCCGCGCCGATCCCGGCGCAGGCGCGCGCAGCGGCGCCGCCTGCGCCGATCCCGGCGCAGCCGCCGCGTCCAGCGCCAGCTCCCAGCCAGCCGCCTGCGGCCGTCGCGCCGCCTCCTCCGGCGCCCGCGCCTCCCCCGGCGCCCGCGCTCGCTGCGCCCGCCGACGAGCCGCCGCCCGCCGACGAGGCCCCCCCCCGCGACGCCGAGCTGGAGGTGGTGGACGACGAGGACGGCTTCTGGGAGGACGAGCCCGCCTACCTGCGCGACGCGCCGCCTCCGGGCGTGCTGGTCGGCGCGACGGTGGACGAGCGGGTCACCCAGGCTGCCGCGGCGCCGCCGCGCCCGCTGGGGCGCGCCGCCCAGATCATGGAGGAGCTGGCCCGCCAGATCACCGCCCAGCCCACCGCCGCCCCCGTCACCGAGGAGGAGGAGGGGCTGGGGGAGGAGAGCGAGCCCGCCCCCGATCCCGCCACGCTGCCTCCGGCGCTCCCCCCCGAGGAGGCCCGAGGACGCTGGCGCAAGATCAGCGAGTACATGCACGCCCAGCGCTCGACGCTGGCCCACTACTACGACCACGCCTGGATCGTCTCGGTGCGGCCTGGCGAGCTGCGCCTGGCGGTGGAGGAGGATCTCTCGGGGCTGCTCACCGGGCGCAACCGGCAGCGGATCGTGGCCTGGGTGGCGCGCCACCTCCTGCGCGACCTCTGGGCAGGCCCCTGGGGGGTCCACATCGAGGTCATCCCCGAGGGCCAGGAGCCGCCCGGTCAGCAGAGCCTCGCCGCCGAGCGCGCCGCGGCGCTGGAGGCGCGCAAGGACCGGGCGCGCCAGCAGATCCGGGAGCACGTGCTGGTGGCGGAGGCGATGACCCTCTTCGCGCCGACCACCTCCCGCGTGACCCTGGATGACGATGACCCCTGGTCCTGAGCGCGCAGGGACTTGCCAAATCCCGCGCGTCAGTGCACGCTACGCGGCGCAATCGACGCACCCGCACCGGGGCGTCGCCCCGACCGAGAGATTGAGATGAGCGACGCTGTAACGTCTATCGGACGCAATGATCCCTGCCACTGCGGCTCGGGAAAGAAGTATAAGAAGTGCCACTACCAGGAGGACCAGAACAAGCGGCAGGCGGCGCTCTCGCCGTCGAAGCTCGCGGACTTCCTCCCCTCCAACTACCCGGCCTACCTCTGGTACAAGGGGTTCCGCGTGCTGGTGAACCGGCGCGACTGGAACCTCCTCTACGAGACGTTCATCGAGGGCTCGCCGGTGCGCGAGCGCTTCCCCTCCTCGGATGACTTTGTGGCGCAGTGCCGTCAGCGGGCGACCTTCGCGCCGGGCGGCGGCGAGGACTACCGGCTGCGCCGCTTCCGCTTCCTGGGGGATCACGTCTTCATCCTCAGCGTGCGCGGTGAGGAGGACCGGACCACCGATGAGCTGGAGTACGAGCTGATCGCCTGCCGCGGCACCAGCGAGGGGCTTCGGATCTACGACCTCAACCGCGTCTCGGTGCCCAAGCCCGAGCGTGAGGAGGAGCTGGCTGATCCCAAGATGGAGAGCTTCCCGGTGGTGGCGGCTGCGCTGGAGGCTGCGCGGGCGCAGCCTGTGGTGCGTCCCTTCGTGCGCCGCTGGCCGATCCCGGGCGCTGCGGCGGTCTCGGCGTCGGTGGCCTCGGCGGCGCCGATGGGCGACGAGATCCGCGGCGGGGACGTGTCGAAGGGCTGAGCGTCGCTTCACGCCTCCCCCAAGCAGACAGCCCCCGGCTCATCCTTGAGCCGGGGGCTGTCTGCTTGGGGGAGGTCGCGTCGCTGAATCGTGATTCAGCGGCTGGAGACGACGGTGTCCGGGCTCCAGACGTCGATGATGTCGAACTCGGTGCGGTTGCCGAGGATGTTGCCGAAGCCCGCGAAGAGCTCCGAGGCGAGGTGCTGGGTGAACGGCGGCTCATCGGGCTGCCGCGCGCGGAGCGTGGTGTTCCAGACGGCCTGGGTGTTCTTGTTCTTCGCCAGCGTCGGGTGCTCCAGGTTGAGGGTGGACTCCTCGACGCGCCCGTTGAAGTAGGAGAGGAAGTGGATGGTGCCGTCGTCCTCGACGTCCTCCACGATGCCGACGTGGGTGTACCAGTCGTTGTTGCGGCCGTCCTGGTTGCGGTCGTAGGTGTTGTGGAAGAACACCAGATCGCCCACGGCGGGCCGGGTGGCGTGGTAGACGCGCCCGCGCTTCTGGGTGAAGGCGTAGAGCTCCGCGATGGCGTTGTCGTCGTCTCCGACCTCGACAGCGACCTCGTTCACGCGGCAGATGGCGCCGATGTAGCCTGCGGCGTCGCGGGGGCTGTAGAGGATCGCAGGCTGAGCGGGCGCTGCGGTGACGCGGGGCTCGGGCTGGGGTGCGGCCTTGACCTCGGGCTTGGGGGCGACCTTGGCCTTGGGAGCGGCAGCGACCTTGGCCTTGGGAGCCGGAGCGGCCTTGGGGGCGGCCTTGGCCTTGGGGGTGGCCTTGGGCGCAGCAGCGACCTTGGCCTTGGGGGTGGCCTTGGCCTTGGGAGCGGCAGCGACCTAGGCCTTGGGGGCGGCCTTGGCCTTGGGGGCGGCCTTGGCTCGGGGCTGCGCTTTGGGGGCGGGGGCCGCGGCGAGCTGCTCGCTGGCGCGCGGCGCCTCTTCGGCGCCGTCGCGGTCGTTCCAGGCGACGGGCTCGGCGGGGCGCTCGGGGGAGGCGCTCTGGGGGAAGGCCGCGAGGCGATCCTCGTTGAGCATCCCGCTGTTGAAGAGGTGGAAGGGGGCCTCGTGGGGCTTGATGCTCCCGCAGGCGCTCAAGGAGAGCGCGGCGGCAGCAGCGAGCAGGATCGAGGCGGCGAGGCGTCCCAGGTGGGTGCGGTGCGTCATGGCTGGCAGGCTCCAGCGCAGGCCTGGAGGGTGACGTCGAGGCTGGCCTCGTCGCCGCGCTCCAGCTGGATCTCTTGGATGCCTCGGAAGAGGCTGGTCATATCGGGGGCGAGGCCGAGGACCTCGACGAAGAAGCTCCCGCTGGGGAGCCCCTCCAGGGTGCCGGTGCCGTCGGCGCAGGGGAGGAGCGTCTCCTGCATGACGTAGGCGTCGGCGTCGTAGACGCCGACGAAGACGTGATCGATTCCGTTGGAGGCGCAGAGGTGACCGTTGTCGAAGCGCCAGGTGACGTTGACCTGCCCCGGTCGCGCGGTGAGGCGCGCGTCGTTGTAGGTGGTCACGCGACCTGGCTGGACGGCGAGCTGGGTGCGCGGCGAGGCGAAGGTGGCGCGTCCTGCGTCATCTCGCCCGGTGAGGGTGAAGGCGTAGCGGCCCGGGAGGAGGCCGTCGATGATGGCGCGTCCCGCGTTGCAGCTCCAGGTCTGCGTCAGGCCGGGCTGATCGTCGAGGCCGTCGAGGCGAAGCTCGACGTTCTTGACGCCGGAGGCTTCGCAGCCCAGCGGGCTGACGCGCCACCCCAGCGTCAGCACCCCCGGGTCTTCGCTGGCCTCCTCGCCGCAGCCCGTCGCGACGAGCGCGAGCGCTGCGAAGGCGAGGCAGGTTGTGGCGGTGAGGCGGAGAGCGCGCATGGCAGGCACCTCGGGCAGGGGTTGCGGCGTTGTGCGGCGGAGCGCCGCGCAACGCCGAAGGCGACCGTAACCCGAGGGCGTAGAGCGTCAAAATAAACGGCAGGTGTAGGTGCTTCGCGGCGGGGTGCGGTCAGCCGTCCAGGGCGTCATAGAGGCCCTGGACCCGCGCCTTGAGCTGGTCCAGCTCGTCGGCTTCGAGGCGGAGGGTGCGGGAGAGGAGGCCGATCAGCCGGTCCTCCTGGGTCGAGAGGGCGCCGTCGATGTTGACGAGGATGAGGGCCTGCTGGATGAGGTCGCGCTTGTCCTCGGCGGAGAGGCGGGAGGGGGCGATGTCGTGGGGCTCGGGGGGCTGCTGGAGCCAGGCCTGGACGGCGGTGACGTCTGCGGGCTCCAGCGCCATGAGCTGCGCCAGGTTGAGGATGTAGTCGCGCTCGCTCTCGGCCACGACACCATCGGCCCAGGCGACGCCGCAGAGGAACTTGAGGATCTGGAGCGGGGCGAGGTGGGAGGGAGCAGCAGACATGGACGGTCACCTGGGTAGGAGTTCGGGCGCGCCTTGAGGGCAAGATGATCAAGATGGAGCGGCTGCCGCGCTGCGTCAAGCCCCTCCCGGCCACGCGGCCCGCACGCCGAGCGCCACGGGGCGCTCCCCGAGGCGGAGGAGGGGCGTCGCGCGGACCTCCGCGCCCTCCCGGAGCGCGCGGAGCGCCAGCTCGACGCCCAGCGGCTGCAGCCCCCACGGCGCTCCGAAGGGGGCGAGGGCGCGGGCCAGGCGGGGGTCGCGGGCGACCTCCGGGGTGAAGCAGGTGAAGGCCAGGGTCATGGAGCGCCCCGGCAGGGTCAGGAGCGCCTCCGCGAAGGCCAGCGCGGCCTCCACGGGCGCGCGGGGGGTGGCGCGCTGGAGGACGACGGCGA
This sequence comes from Myxococcota bacterium, assembly GCA_963169075.1. Classification (GTDB taxonomy): domain Bacteria; phylum Myxococcota_A; class Bradymonadia; order Bradymonadales; genus CAUJGC01. The sequence continues at coordinate 5,075 of CAUJGC010000338.1, read as the reverse complement.
CCTCGGCGCCGGGGCGCAGCGGGAGCCGGCCCAGCGCGCCGAGGATCGCGGCGAGGTCGTCGGGCGGGGCCGGCGCCTCGGGGAGGTGGTGGGCGGCGAAGCCTGCGGCCTCCAGGCGGGCGGCGCGGGCGCGGAGCGCCTCGGGGTGGTCGATCAGGTGGACCGCGCGGGGGGTGACCAGCCCGGCGGGCAGGCGGTGGAGCGTCGCCTCCAGGGCGCCGCCGACGAGGATCACCTCGGCTCCCTCGGGGACCAGCGCCCGGCGGAGGGCGTCAGCGACGAAGCGCGCCCGCGCCTGAAGCCAGGCGCGGGCGAGGGGCGCGGCAGGCGCCGGGGCGTCCAGGCCAGCCAGCGCCAGGTCCAGCGCGTCGGGTGTGGCGCTGTCGGGGAGGCGCTGAAGCGCCTCCAGGCCCAGCGTGATCAGCTCGTGGGAGGTATCCATGCACAAGATCCTGAGCGGAGGGGCACTCCAGCGTGGACACCAGCCGGAGGATATGAAACGATAACAGGCTGGCGCTCGTGAGTCGAAGCCACCTCATGCACTCCTCCATGATCGAGTCACCATGACCAACAAGCCTGACCAAATCTCCCTCGCCGGGGGGCTGCTCCTCGCCTCGGGGATCTTCTCGCTCCTCACCTGCCTTGGGCTCCTGCTCGGGACGCTCTGCCTGTGGATCCCGGCGTATTATGGTATTGGATCTGCGATCTATGCCATCGTCCGCGGCTCCAAGCTCCTCGGCTCCAACTCCTACGGGAGCGGCGTGCCCAAGGCTGCCGCGATCATGCAGATCGTCCAGATCATCAACTTTGATCTCTTCGGCATGGGCCTGGGCATCGCGGCCCTGGTGATCTTGAACAGCCCCGACATCGTGGCGTGGCTTGAGGGCTCGGTGCCTGCCCCCGCCCCCGGTCAGGGCTACGGCGGCTACGCCCCCACCCCGGCGGTCACCCCCGCCCAGGGCGGCTGGAGCAACCCGGCGGATCAGGCCGCCGGGCAGGCGGCTGCGGCTGCTGCGGCGCGCCCCCAGGCGCCGGCCTCGGCTCCCCCGGATCTCTGGGGCAACCCGACGGCCTCGACCAGCACGGCGGCCGCCAGCGCCGCGGCTGCGGCGGCTGCGGCCTCGACCCCGCCTGCCGACCCCTGGGGCGCGCCGCCTGCGGCGGACCCCTGGGCGCCGCCAGCCTCCGATCCCTGGGGCGCCCCCGCCAAGCCCGCCGCAGGCGGCGGCTACAGCGTCGCCCCCTGGGGCAGCGAGGGCGATGCTGCCGAGCAGGCCACCGCCGCGGCGTCTGCGGCGGCCGCCGCTGGCGCGGCCCGCGCGTCGCGCCACACCGTGGTCGAGCAGGCCATCGACGCCAGCAAGCCCCCGGCCGAGAGCCCCGTCAGCGCCGGCGGCTGGGGCGGCTGGGGTGACGAGGACCCCAACAAGAAGTGAGCGCGCCGCCTGCCGCGCAGGAGGGCGCCTGCTGGTGGCCTCCTGCGCTGACCCCGCCGCGCGGTGGCGCCGTCCTGCAGGCCCCCTGCGGCGCCGCGGCCTGGCTCCTCAGCCCCCAGTGGGCGCCCTGGACCTGCGTCGGGATCGACCCCATCCCAAGCAACCTCGCCTCGGCACGCGAGGCCGCCGCCCTGGCCCGCCGCAGCGCCGCCTTCCTCCCGGGGCTCCCCTGGGACATCCCCTTCGCAGACGCCTCCTTCGACCTCGTCTTCAGCGCTGGCGCGCTGGAGAGCGCGCCGGACCTCGACGCGGCGCTGGTGGAGCTGACGCGCCTCCTCACCCCGGAGGGGCGCCTCCTCGTGGCCCTGGGGCCGCTGACGCCTCAGCCCGGAGAGGTGGCCTATCCGGCGCGGCGCAGCCTGACGCTCTCCGACCTCCAGGCCGCCTGTGACGGGCTCGCGCTCCAGGTGGAGGCGCGCGGTGAGCACGCAGGCTGCGGGTGGGGGTGGATCGCAGGGCCCCGCGCCGCGTCGCGCTGAGGTCTGCGCATCTCGCTGATATGAGTCAATTTTTCCGCATGCCCATCAGAGGATGTCTGCCGCGAGGCGGAAGCCGATGGCCGCGGTGCGCGCCACCTGAAGGATGCGCATCCGGCTGGCGACGCGGCAGCGCTGGGCGTCCTGGTTCCAGGCGCCGCCCCGGACCGGAGCGGTCTGGGTGTCGGCGTGGAGGGGGCGCCGGGGATCGGGGAGGTCCGCCACCCACTCCCGCACCCCACCCGCGCAGTCCCGGACGCCCCAGGGGGACTCGTCCAGGCGGAAGATCCCGATGGGCTCGGGCTGGGCAGGCTCCGGGCGCGAGGTGAGCATCTTGCAGAAGGTCGGGTCGAAGTCGTCGCCCCAGGGGAAGGCGCGGCCGTCAGCGCCGCGGGCGGCCTTCTCCCACTCGACCTCGGTGGGGAGGCGCCAGACGCGCCCGTCGCGCACGCTGCGCCAGCGGCAGTAGGCCCGCGCGTCGTCGAACGAGACGCCGAAGACCGGCAGATCCCACTCCACGCCGCGCCCGGCAGGCCAACGCTCGCGGGCGGCCCCCTCGATCACGATGTCGTCGGGGACGTACATCTGGAGATCGGGGTCGAAGCGGCAGAGGAGGCCGTCGGTGTCGCGGGTCTGGGGCAGCCGACGCCGCGCCTCGGCGGGGTCGCGCCGCCAGAGGTCGTTGATGAAGTCCAGGTACTCCCGGAAGGTGATCGGGAAGCGCCCGATGAGGAAGCTGTCCACGAAGACGTTGCTGCGCTCGTAGGCGTTGAAGGCCTCCGGGTCGCCGCCCATGATGAACTCCCCGGCCGGGATGTAGAGGAAGCCCTCGACCAGCTCGTCCTCGCGCTTGAGGGTGACCTCCAGGTGGAGGCTGGCGCAGCGGGCCAGCGCGATGGGCAGCCGGAGGTGCCGGTAGCCCTCGCGCTGGAGGGTCAGGAGGTAGGAGCCCATCTCCAGCGGGAGGCCGTGGAGCGGGGTCGGCCCCAGGACGACGCCGGGGCCCGGCACCAGGCGGTGGTCACGCTGCTCCATCCGGTGCAGCGTGACCTCCACGTCGTCCACGGGGCTCGTCAGGAGCGTCAGATCGCCCGTCCCCTCCAGGAGCGGCTGGTAGGTGCCGTCATCAAACTGACGAATCATGCGGTCGTAGTAGACTTGATCTACCACATCCCCTCGCTCTTCTGCGGTCTTGAAGCGGGACCAATAGAGCTGGGAGAGACCCTGGAGCGTCGGGTGGTAGCCGGGGACGTGGGCCAGCGCCATCGTGAACTCGTGCACCGCCTCCCCGAAGGCCAGCGCCATCTGGTGGGACGCCGCCCGCGTCTCCTCCTGGAGCGCCCACACGATCCGCTTGCGCTCCACCGGCTCCCAGGGCTGCACGGCCTCCTCGGCGTCCCGCGCCCGCCGCGTCGTCGCCGCGATCTCGTCGAGGGCCTGGAAGTAGACCTCCATGTGGCGCTCGCCGCGCTGGTGATGCTGGGCGGCCTCGCGCGGCTTGATCCCCTCCAGCCAGCCCTCGATCTCCTCCAGCAGCTCGCCCGCGCTGGGGTAGCGGCGCTCGCGCTGGGGCGCCATGCAGCGCAGGCAGATCCCCTCCAGCTCCGCCGGGATGTCCCGCTCGGGGGCGCGCAGGCGCGGCGGCGTCAGCGGCTCGTCCACCACCTTGACCATGATCTCGTAGGCGCTCTTGCCGGTGAAGGGCGGCTGGAGCGTGAGGATCTCATAGAGGATCGCCCCCAGCGCATACACGTCGCTGATCTCATCGACGTGGTGCAGCTCGCCCCGCGCCTGCTCCGGCGGCATGTAGGCGGGCGTCCCCAGCGTCTGACCCGGCACCGGACGCTCGCCGCCCCGCAGCGAGAAGTCCGTCACCACCTCCCGCCCCTGCACCCGCGCCAGCCCCCAGTCCGTCACCAGCACCTCACCGAAGTCCCCCAGCATGATGTTGTCCGGCTTCAGATCCCGGTGCACGACCCCGCGCACATGCGCGAAGTGCATCGCCTGGCAGACCTGACGGAAGATGTGCAGGAGGCGCGTCAGCGTGTACTCTTCGAGGATCAGCTCCTCACGCGCCAGGAGCGCCTGCACTACCTCCCGCAGCGAGTGCCGGCGGATCTCCTTCATCGTGTAGAAGGGCTGCCCGTCAGGCAGCACCCCCAGATCGTAGATCGGGATGATGTTGGGGTGCTCCAGCTGCCCCGTGGCCTGGGCCTCCGCGATGAAGCGCTCCAGCTTCTCCCGGCGCTGAGGCTCGCTCTCGTCGGGGTGGACGCTCAGGATCTTCATCGCCACCGTCCGCCCCAGATCCCGATCAAAGGCCCGGATCACCTGGCCGCCGCCCCCCTGGCCCAGCACCCGCCCCATGATGTAGCGCTGCTTGATGCTGGCCTTGTAGATGAGCTGCGAGAGCAGGTCGTCCGACTTCACCTGGAGCCGCTCCAGCTCGTCGGTGATGTTCAGCGTCGGCTGCGGCGCTGGCGGCGCCGGCTCCTCGCTGATCGCCTCCGCCCCCTGCGTCCGCAGCACGTCCGCCAGCTCCATCTCCCCGCTCCCCGACGGCGGCGCGTGCTGGCGCTCGCGCTCCGCCAGGAGCGCCGCGACCGCGTGGGCGTCGCGCGTCGCCCCGACGCCCGCGGCGGGCGCCCCCGCGCCCGGCGCCGCCGGCCCCGCGTTGCTCGGCACCCGGGGCCGCATGTTGAGGAAGAGCTGCACCGAGTCCAGCTGGCGCCGCGTCAAGAAGCCGCCCTGCACCCAGAACTCGTCCCCCATCACCCGGCGCCTGGACCCAAGCTCCGCCATCGCCCGGCAGAGCCCCTCCACCGAGAGCATCCCAAGCTCCAGGGCCGTCTGCCCCAGACGAATATGATCCTGTGTCTCCATCGCCCTTCCCTGGCTCGTCGCGCGCGCCGTCATGGCGCGCACGTCCAGGGTGCCACAGCCCGGCCTGTGCGCAACATCTCGACCCCCCCGGCCCCGTAACGTCCTGCTCCGCTTCGCTGCACAGGACGAACGGCGCCGGTCCCCCCCGTGACGGGGGGACACCGCCGCTGCGAACGACCTCGCTCGCTGCGCTCGCTCGCCCCCCCGCGACCCGTCGGTG
>CAUJGC010000337.1 GCA_963169075.1 Myxococcota bacterium | reverse complement strand
ATAGCCCGACGTTACGGCCCCGGGGGGGTCACCAGCTCCGCGACGCCCTCAAGCTCGGTGTCGCGTTCGAGGAGGCGGATCAGCTCGGGGCGGCGCTGGGGGCTCCCGGAGAGGAGGTGGGCGACGTAGAGGGTGAGGGCGCGGTGGCGGTCGCTGGCGAGGGCGCGGTCCGCGGCGGAGAGGAGATCGGAGGAGCGACGCTCCAGGGCTTCGCGGAGGCGCTGGGTCAGCTCGCGCTGGAGGTCCGCGTCGAGGAGGCGCTGCAGCTCGGCGTCGGCCTGGGGGAAGCGGAGGGGGTCCTGGGGGATGTTGTATTTGACGTGGGCGGGGTGGGCCTTGTCACGGGTCGAGCGCGCGACGTGGAGGGGGAAGGTCGCCGGGGGAGCGTCGGGGTGGGTGAGGGTGAGGAGCGCCTCCGTGTGGCAGGAGCGGGTCCAGGCCTCGACGGTGTAGTTGAAGTCGGCGTAGACGGGCTCGTCGATGAGGGGCTGGAGGGAGATGACGCGATCCTGGGCCACGAGGAGCGCGTCGCGGCGCTGGAGGGAGCGGGTGCGGGCGTCGTCGAGGTCGCGGCGGGCGCGCTCCAGGCGCTCCTGGGCGTCTTGAAGCTCGCGGCGGAAGGTGTGGAGGCCCTGCATCTCGGCGTTGAGGGCGGCGCGGGCGTCGTTGACGCGGCGGCGCTCGCGCTGGAGGGCGTCCAGGGCGCGTCGCTCGTCGTTGAGGAGGCTGGAGGTGTCCTGTCCCTGGCGTCGGGCCTCGGTGAGGCGGTCCTGGACGCGGGTGAGGTCGTCTTCGGCGCCCTCGCGGTCGCGCTCGGCGCGCTGGAGCTTGTCGCCAGCGTCATCGACGCGCTGGTTGAGGCGCTCCCACTCGCGGTCGAAGCGTCGATCCAGCTCGCGCTGGAGGCGGACGACGTCACGGAGGCGCTCCTGTTCCTGGGCTTCGTCGCGTTGCAGCTCCCGGGCGCGCTGGATGACGACGCGCTGGGCGTCGAGGTGGTCCGGGTTGGGGATCTGGCGGGTCGAGGCGAGGAAGGTCGTGGAGGCGACCTCGGCGGTGGCGCTTTGGTCGCAGCGGGTGGGCTCCAGGCGCAGCTCGACGCGGAGGCTGGGCTGGGGGGCGGAGGGCTCGACGAGGGCGGTGTGGGGGAGGCTCCGGAGGAGGTCCTCGGCGGCGCGGCGGAGGGGGGTGATGCGGGCGGGGTCGCCCTGGAGGGCGAGGGCGACGGCGGCGCGGTGCTGCTCCAGGAGGAGGTGGCGGAGGGCGTCGCGCTCGCGGAGGTCTTCGGGGCGCTGAGCGACGGCGGCGGCGCGGGCGTAGAGGAGCCAGGCCTCCCCGAGGTGGCGCGCGCGGCTGTGGGTCTGGGCGCGCTGGCGGAGATCGTCGGCCCAGCGGCGGCGCAGGTCCTCTTCGGCGCGGCGGGTGGGGGTGAGATCGACGCCCTGGGCGCGGCGGGTGGTGGCGGCGAGGAGGTCGAGGGCCTCCTGGTAGCGCCGCTCGGCGCCGCGCTGCTCCGCCACGCGGAGCCGCAGGGCCGCGGCCCTGCGCCGCGCCTCGCCGGGATCCCCAAGAGAGGTCGCGCCGAGGTGATCGTAGGCGTCGAGGGCCTGGGCGGTGTGTCCCGCCTGGGCCTGGGCGTCGGCGCGCTCCAGGCGGAGGCGCCAGAGCTCCAGGAGGGCCTCGCGGGGCCCGGGCTCGGCGGGGAAGAGGCGGCTGGCCTCCTCGGCGGTGCTCCAGCCCTGGGCGAGATCGTCGCGCTGGACGGCGCGCCGGGTCAAGGCGAGGAGATCGTCGAGGACGGCGCGCTCCAGCGCGGCGGGCTCGGCGGTGCGCTGGGGGAGGAAGGCGCGGGCGCGGGCGGCCTCCTCCAGCGCGTCCTCCCAGCGCTGGGCCTGGCGGTGGGCTTCGCCCAGGGCGAGGGCGTCCTGAGCGCCGCGCGCGCGGGCCTCGGTGAGCCCCTGGAGGGCCTCGGCGGAGTCGGGATCGTAGGTGAGGGCCTCCTGGTAGGCGTCGGCGGCGTCCTCCCAGCGGGCGCCTGCGGCGTAGCCGTCGGCGCGGTGGAGGGCATCGGAGAAGGCGCAGCCGCCCACGGCGGCGAGCGGGAGGAGGGTCGAGAGGAAGGCAGCGGAGAGGACGAGGTGGCGGAGGGCGCGCATGGAAGCTCCAGGGGGATCGTGTAGCGTCCAGACCAGGGAGGGAGACGCAGCGCAGGAGGCCCCTATTCACGGCGCCTTCCTTCAGCGGCGAGAATCTGCTAACGCTGGGCCATCAGGAGGTGTTCGCCTCCGCCAACGCACACTTGAGAGGTCCGCCGTGCCGCAGAAGGTCCGCAAAGCAGTCATCCCCGTCGCTGGCTTGGGTACTCGGCTCCTGCCTGCGACCAAGGTCGTCCCGAAGGAGCTGCTCCCCATCGTGGATGTCCCGGCGATCCAGGTGGTGATCCAGGAGGCGCTGAGCAGCGGGATCGAGGAGGTGATCTTGATCACAGGCCGCGGCAAGGGCGCGATCCTGGATCACTTCGACTACTCCTACGAGCTGGAGGACATCCTGGCCAAGCGCGGCCAGATGGATCTGCTGGACAGCGTGCGGCACATCTCGGAGCTGGTGCGCACGGTGAGCGTGCGCCAGAAGCAGCCGCTGGGCCTGGGGCACGCGATCCAGTGCGCGCGGGACGCGGTGGGTGATGAGCCCTTCGCGGTGATCCTGCCGGACGACATCATCTCGGCGCGGCAGCCGGTGACGCGGCAGCTCATCGATCTCTACGAGCGCTACGGCGCCGGGATCATGTCGGTGATGCGGGTGCCGGAGGGGGACGTGTCCCGCTACGGCATCGTCCACGGCGAGAACTGGGCGCCCAAGATGCACCGCATCCGCACGCTGGTCGAGAAGCCGACCCCCGAGAACGCCCCCTCCAACCTCGCGATCATCGGGCGCTACGTGCTGCCCCCCGAGATCTTCACCTACCTGGAGGAGGTCAAGCCCAACGCCGACGGCCTCTTCCAGCTCACCGACGCGCTCCAGAAGCTCGCCCTCCAGCGCGCCCTCATCGGCTACGAGTTCAACGGCCTGCGGCACGACATCGGTGACAAGCTGGGCTTCTTGATGTGCAACATCCACTACGCCCTGGAG
>CAUJGC010000336.1 GCA_963169075.1 Myxococcota bacterium | reverse complement strand
CCTCCACACCCTCCGGCTCACAGGCGCCGACGTCCCCCTCGCCGCAGACTCCCCCCCCCTCCATCTCCGCTTCACCCAGGCCGTCGAGGCCGCCGCGATCCCCTACCTCCAGCACCCCCTCCACCCCGGTCGACCCCTCCTCCACCGGCGCGTCACGCCCTTCGCCCCGCTCGCAGACTTCACCCGCGTCATGCAAGCCGCTTGCGCTGTCGCTGAGCTGACCGCCCACCGTCACGCCTGGTCCCCCAACCTCGCCGCGATCCCCGTCCGCCTCCTCTGGGACGAGGTCCACCTCGCCCTCGCCCAGATCCGCGTCCGCCTCCCCGCCTGGGGTGAGCCCCTCACCACCCCCCTCGACGCCTCACCCTCCCTCCGCAGCGACGAGGACACCCGCCTCGCCTTGCAGATCGCCACCGCCAACATCGCCGCCCTCCGCGCCATCCACGAGCCCGAGCTGGCCGACGCCCTCGCCAGGCGCATCCTCGCCCTCCGCGTCGACAACGCCCTGATGCCGTATGTGCGGCGGGTGACCCCCCCGGGGCCGTAACGCCCAGGCAAAGCCTGGGCGAACGGCCCCGGCCCCCCCCGTGACGGGGGGGCACCGACGGGTGGGGTGGGGGAGGGGTGGGGGAGGGGTGGGGTCACTTCTCCCAGGGCTCCAGGAGGCGCATCCAGGCGCTGCTCTTCTGCTCGTACTCGGCTGCGCAGCGGGGGAGGCGCTCCTTCATGTCCGGGAAGTTGGCGAGGATGTACTCCGACCACTCGGGGTCGTCCCCCGCGATCAGGCAGAGGAGGCTGTAGAAGCGCTGGAGGTTGAGCGAGTGCTCATCCGCGAGCATCGGACGCGAGGCGGTCATCCCGTTGTCGATCAGATACCAGAAGATCGCGGCGTCGTAGACTGCGCTGTGGAGGTCGCTCTCGATGAGGAGCACCGTCGCGAAGTCGTCCACGGCGTCCTCTTCGCGGCCTGTGATGGGGAGGTCGTAGGCATCAACCAGCGCGTGGCCCAGCTCGTGGAAGAAGATGTAGACCCAGGTGCTGAACGTCGCCTGAGACAGGTTCTGCTCGCTCAGCTCAAAGCCCGAGTTGGCGAAGGCGCTGTAGATGAAGCGCACCATCTCATAGCACATGACGATCGTGCGCTCGTCTGGGACGTAGAAGGCGTTTTCAACGCCACAAGAGTCGTGAATGATGGAGATATCATAAGGAAATTTCACGTTCTCGTTCAGACTTTCAGCGAGCGGCTCAAAAAATCCTCTATCCTGGAGCCACCGGGCGAAGGCTTGTTGGTCCTCGTCTGCCGCGTCATCCCAGAGCACCTTGAGGTCGCCGCGGTCCACGCGCTGGGAGGAGCCGCCGTTGTTGAGGGTGCCGCCGTTGTTGTCGTCGTCCCCGCCGCCGCCGCGCTCCTGCACGCAGGCCAGGAGGAGGGTCGGGAGGAGGAGGGTGAGGAGGAGGAGGTTGCGCGCTTGCATTGAGGTCGAGGCTCCACGCCAGGGTGAGGTGACGACGCCGCGTGGCGTCGCTGACTTGAAGAGGCGCGGCCCGGCTTGCTGACACTTCCGGCGCGCGCCGTCGCGGAGCAGGAGCCCGCGGGGGCGGAGGAGGGCGGCTTGTCGCGAGGGGCCAGCGCGTGTATGTACGTTGCGGCGGCTTGAAGACACAGCGCGGAGGTCGAGCATGAGTCGAGAGCGGATGTCCCAGGAGGCGATAGCAGCAGCGATGGTCGGCGTGCCGGGGTGGTCGCTGGTGGAGGGGCGCCTGGAGCTGAAGGAGGCGTTCTCGGACTTCGCGGAGGCGTTCGGCTTCCTCTCGCGGGTGGCGCTCCTGGCGGAGCGCGCCGATCACCACCCGGAGATCTGGAACGTGTGGAACCGGGTGCGCCTGACGCTCTGGACGCACGACGCAGGCGGGCTGACGACGCAGGACTTTGCGCTGGCAGCGAAGATCAACGCAGCGCTTGGGCGCTGACCAGGGAGGCCACGCGATGACGATGCTTCGCTCGCGCGCGACGCGAGGGGTGGTGGCGGCGGTGATCTGGGCGGGCGCCCTCCTGGGCGCCGGGGCGGCGTCCGCGCAGGACAAGCCCGCCGATCCGCTGGTGCTGGGGACCTATGAGCTGGAGTCGCCCTACGAGCGGGCGATCATCGACGGCGACACGATCCGGGTCAAGGGCCTGGACGCGACGCTCCGCCTGGTCGGCATGGACACCGAGGAGACCTTCAAGAAGAAGGAGGAGAAGGAGCTCTTCAAGTCCGGCTGGGCCTCCTATCAGGCGGCCATGCAGAAGGAGAGCGGCGGGAAGCCCGGCAAGTACGCGACGCCGCTGGGTGAGGACGCCAAACACTTCGCGGAGGACTTCTTCCGCGGTCAGACCCACGTCCGCCTGGAGCTGGACGAGACGACCCGCACCCGCGGCTACTACGGCCGCTACCTCGTCTACGTCATGGTCCAGCGCAACGGGAAGTGGGTCAACTACAACGTCGAGGCGGTCCGCGCCGGCATGGCTCCGTACTTCACCAAGTATGGGTACTCCAAGCGCTTTCATAAAGAGTTCACCGAGGCTCAGGCCGAGGCCCAGAAGAAGAAGCTCGGCATCTGGAAGCCCGGCGCCCAGGCCTACCCCGACTACGCCGAGCGCCTGACGTGGTGGGGCGAGCGCGCCGAGACCATCAAGCGCTTCGAGGCCAAGCACCAGGGCAAGAAAGACGTCGTGATGCTCGGCCTGGAGAGCGAGTGGGACCGCCTCATCGCCATGGACGGGATGGATGTCACCGTTTTTGGCACCGTGGGCGATCTGGTGCTCGACAAGACGCCCTACCGCGCCTACCTCAGCCACCAGAAGAACAACGACTTCGCGCTCATCTCCTTCCGTCAGGGCGACGTCGAGAAGCTCGGCCTGGAGCGCTACAGCGGCGAGTATGTCTATGTGCGCGGCCGCGTCTCGATCTACAAGGGGCGCCCCCAGTTCAAGCTGGAGGAGGCCCCGGTGAAGGTGTGGGTGGAGTGATCCGTGACCCCCCCGGGGGCGTAACGTCCGGCCTGCTCGGCCGGACGAACGCCCCCGGTCCCCCCCGTGACGGGGGGACACCG
>CAUJGC010000335.1 GCA_963169075.1 Myxococcota bacterium | reverse complement strand
GGGCACACGCGCCTCGAGTCCGGGGAGGCCTGACCATGCCCGTCTGCGCCGCCGTGCTCATCGTCGATCCCGCGCCGGAGCTGCGGTCGCGTGCGCTCGAAACGCTGAAAAAGAAGCCGGAACTGCTGCTCGGCGACCTGGTCGGCGACAAGCTTCCGATCGCCGTCAGCACCGCCGACGACGTGAGCGGCGACGACGCGTTCTGGAAGGAACTGCTTTCCACGCCGGGCGTGCTGCACGCCGACATCCTGTTCGCGGCCCTCGATTCCGCCGCCGGGGAGTAGACCGTGTCGATCGAACGCCGCGACTTCCTCAAGCTCACCGCGCTCGGCATCGCGACCGCCGCCGCGAAGCAGGGCACCGCCGCACCCGCGCAGGAAGAGGACCTGCGCACGCGCATGGGCGACGGCATCAAGTGGGACAAGGCCCCGTGCCGCTTCTGCGGGACCGGCTGCCACGTGCAGGTCGGCGTGAAGGGCGGCAAGGTCGTCGCGATCGCCGGCGACCAGAAGGCCGAGGTGAACAAGGGCCTGCTCTGCATGAAGGGGTACCATGTCGGGCTCGCGCTCTACGGCAAGGATCGCCTGCGTTATCCGATGCTTCGCCGCAACGGCAAGCTGGAGCGGATCACATGGGAGGAGGCGATCGACGTGATCGCGCGCCGCGCGCAGCGGGACCCGGGCGGCTTCGCGATCTACGGGAGCGGGCAGTGGACGATCCCGGAGGGCTACGCGGCGCAGAAGCTCATCAAGGGCGGGCTGCGCTCCAACCAGATCGATCCGAACGCGCGGCTCTGCATGGCGTCGGCGGTGACGGGCTTCCTCTCGACGTATGGGGTGGACGAGCCTGCGGGGTGCTTCCAGGATCTGGACGTGTGCGACGTGGTGATCTGCTGGGGGAACAACCCGGCGGAGATGCACCCGGTGCTCTTCTCGCGCTTCATCGACCGGCGCAGCCGCGGCGAGGAGGTGACGCTGATCGACGTGGGGACGCGGCGGACGCGGACGACGGAGTTCGCGCAGCATTACCTGGAGTTCAGGCCCAACACGGACCTGGCGATCGCGAACGGCATCGCCCACATCCTGCTGCGCGACGGGACGTACAACGCGCGCTTCGTGGAGCGCTTCTGCAGCTTCCGCAAGGACAGCACGCCGGGGACGCTGCAAGGTGAGGCGATGGACTTCGGGGCCTACCGCGAGGCGCTGGCGGCCTACACGCCAGCGTATGTAGAGCAGCTCTCGGGGGTGCCCGCTGAGAAGATCGAGCTCTTGGGGCGCCTCTTCGGCGATCCTCGCCTGAAGATCACGAGCCTGTGGTGTATGGGGATGAACCAGCACACGCGGGGGACGGCGATCAACAGCCTGGTGCACGGGGTGCACCTCTTGAGCGGCCACTGGGGCCGCCCGGGGGACGCGCCGACGAGCCTGACGGGGCAGCCGTCGGCGTGCGGCACCGTGCGCGAGGTGGGCACCCTGGCGCACGCGCTGCCGGGCGGCCTGGTGGTGACGAACCCGAAGCACCGCGCGGAGGCGGAGGCGCTCTGGAACCTCCCGCCGGGTCGGATCAACCCCAAGCCCGGCTATCACACCGTCGAGATGTGGGAGCGCTTTAGCACGCCGAAGGAGTCCGGCGGAGACATCCACACGATCTGGGTGCAGGTGACGAACCCCGGGCAGACCCTGCCCAACACCCGCAAGCTCTTTGAGCCCAGCCGCCGCCTGGACGACAAGTTCCTCATCGTCTCGGACGTCTACCCGACGGCGACGACGATGCACGCCGATCTGGTGCTGCCCTCGGCGATGTGGGTCGAGAAGAACGGGATGGTGGGCAACTCGGAGCGGCGGACGCAGCAGTGGTTCCGGATGGTCATGCCGCCCGGGGAGGCCCGCGATGACTGCTGGCAGATCATCGCGGTGGCGCGCCGCCTCCTGGAGCTGGGGGTGGAGGGGATGCGCGACAAGGACGGCCGCTTCCTCTTCCACACGGAGGACAGCGCCGGGCGCGAGGTCCCGATCTGGCGCTGGGAGGACTACTACAAGGTGAACGTGGACGAGCGGCTCTTCAATGAATACCGAAGGTTTACGAGGTTCAAGCATAAAGATCTCGCGCCCTACGAGGAGTACGTCAAGGCCCGCGGCCTGCGCTGGCCGGTGGTGCAGCGCGAGGACGGGAGCTGGCGCGAGACCCGCTTTCGTTTCTCGGAGTTTGATGATGTCTACGTCGAAAAAGGGAAGGAGATCCAGTTCTACCACTCGACGACCCAGGACGATCGCGCGCAGATCTGGTTCCGCCCCTACGAGCCTGCCCCGGAGGAGCCCGACGCCGAGTACCCGCTCTGGCTCTGCACCGGGCGCGTCATCGAGCACTGGCACAGCGGCACCATGACGCGCCGGATCCCCGCCCTGGATCGGGCGATGCCCCACGCCTACGTCGAGGTGAACGCCGCCGACGCTGCGCGTCTGGGGATCCAGAGCGGCGACGTGGTCCGCCTGGAGACGCGCCGCGGGAGCCTGGAGCTGCCGGCCTGGGTGGACGGGCGCGGGCGGCCCCCTGCGGGCTCCGTCTTCGTGCCCTTCTTCGATGAAGACCTGCTGATCAACCAGCTCACCCTCGAAGCTCATGATCCCTACTCCAAGCAGCCCGACTACAAAAAATGCGCGGCCCGCCTGACGCCCGCGCCAGGACGTGGAGGCCGCTGATGGAGCGCCCTGCTGCTGCTACCTCCACCTACCGCGGGCTCTCGGTCGCCCTGACGCTCCTCATCGGGGTCTCCCTCGCCGGCTACCTCGCCGGGACGGGCCCCGCGCCTGTCCCGACGCGCGCCCCACCACCCGCCGCTCCGCGCAGCGAAGCCCCGCCAGCGCTCCCCTACGGCGCCCTCGCCTCGGCCCCGCGCCGGGGGCCGAACGCAGGCTGGAGCAGCGATCTGGAGAGCGCTCAGGCGCCCCAGGGTGAGGCCCTGCCCCCAGGCCCCGCGCGGGACGCCGCCCTGGTGGGCGCCCTGGAGGCCCGCGCCGAGCGGCGCGCCTACGACGGCGCGCCGCCCACGATCCCCCACCCGATCGATCAAGACGGCCCGCCCGAGTGCCTGGCCTGCCACGCCGAAGGCATGGCCTTCGAAGGGCGCGTCGCGCCCCGGATGAGCCACGCACCCTACGTCAGCTGCACCCAATGCCACGCTCCCGAGGCCTCGCCGCCCCCCTGGAGCGGCGGGCGCTCCCGCTCCGAGGGGAACACCTTCGCGGGCCTCCAGGCCTTGCCCCGCGGCGAGCGGGCCTGGGAGGGCGCCCCGCCCACGATCCCCCACCGGACCACGCTCCGCGAGGCGTGCGCGAGCTGCCATGGACCGCACGGACACCCCGCGATCCGCTCCACGCACCTGCCGCGTCAGAGCTGCACCCAGTGCCACGCACCCAGCGCCGCCCTGGATCAACGCGCTGTGCCCGACTTCGCAGGCTTCACCCCGGAGAAGACCCATGAGTGATGAGCGCGCCGCGCTGCCCGAGGTCTACCAGGCGACGCTGGATGGCGAGACCCTCCGGGGGCTCGTGCGCGATCTCTGCGCCGCCGCCGAGGTCGTCGAGGTCCTCACCAAAGCCCGCGCCCAGGCCCGCGGCGAGCCCGCCCCCGGCCTCCTCGGCCTCCTCGCCTGCGTCGAAGCCCTCGAAGCCGGGGACATCCAGGGCCTCCAGATCCGCTACCGCTTCGAAGGAGCCCTCTGGCTCGACACCCTCATGAAGCGCCCCCACGGGATCGCCCTCACACGCATGCGCGCCCTCGAAGGCTGACGCGCCGCCCCCCCCGGCTGCGTAACCTCCTGTTCGCTTTGCTCTCAGGAGGAACGCAGCCGGCCCCCCCCGTGACGGGGGGGCACCGACAGCACGTCGCTGCGCTCCCCGCTCCCTGCGGTCGCCCTCGGCCCCTGGGGCCGAGCACCCATCCGCCCCGTCACCCAAACCCCCCCCCCCACCCGAACCCAGCGACCCCGACCCCCAACCACCCCCCGCCCCACCCCCCACAACCCC
>CAUJGC010000334.1 GCA_963169075.1 Myxococcota bacterium | reverse complement strand
CTCCAGGGGATCCGCCAGGCGCCGCGGGGGCAGGTGCAGATCCAGGTGACGTTCGCCATGGACACCGACGGCATCCTGCACGTCTCGGCGGTGGACGCGGAGACGGGGGTGTCGCAGCGGGCGCAGCTGAGCATCGCGGGGAGCCTGGACTCGGCGGAGGCGGAGCGGCTCCGGGCGCAGGCGGGCTACGGCTACGACGACGCGCTCCCCGACCACCTCCCCTGACGGGCCGGTGAGGCGGTCGGTCGTGCTCCTGTGTTGACGGCAGGCGACGTGTGCGCTATGAGTGCGCTCGCTGCGGGCCCCCCGCGCCCGCGGCGACTCCTTGAGGATGGATGGTGATGAGCAGCCCCCCCCGCGTGATGATGGCCTCGGCAGACCGAGCGGTGCTCCGCAAGCTGGTGACGGAGTTCCCCCGGGGGCGCTTTGCGCCTGCGGCGGCGTTCTCGGCGTCGCAGCTGGCGTCGGGCTATCAGCGCGGCGGCGCGGACGTGATCCTGATCTGGGAGGCGCTGGAGGACATGGAGGGGGAGGCGTGCTGCCGGTGGCTGCGGGAGCAGCTGGGGCCGAGCGTGCCGCTGGTGCTCCTGGTGAGCCGCCTGCCGCCGCGGACCCGGGAGCAGCCGCCCTATGACGCGGTGCTGCGCTTCCCGGCGGGGCCGGGGGTGGTGGCGGACAAGGTGTCGGGCTTCCTTCAGCGCCAGCAGGCAGGCGGCGGGGAGGAGGCGTTCATCGCGGAGGTGCAGCGTCGGCTGGGCCAGGTCGAGAGCCAGGACTACTACGGTCTGCTGGGTGTCTCGTCCACGGCGGGCCATGACGCGATCCGCGCGGCCTATGATCAGCTCTCGCTGCGCTTTCACCCGGACAAGCACCTGGGCTTGCGGGACGCGGCGGGGCTGGAAGCGCTCAAGACCCTCTACGTCCGCATCGGCGAGGCGTATCGGGTGTTGACGGACCCCCGGAAGAAGGCGGCCTACGACCGCCAGCTCAAGGGGGGGCAGGTGCGCTACGACGAGGGTGCTCGTGAGAAGGAAGGGCCGAAGAGCCTGGAGGATCTCTCGGAGAACCCGCGTGTGAAGCGCTTCTTGAAGCTGGCGCAGGTCTCTCTGGGGAGCGGCAACGTGAAGGGCGCCCTCCAGAACCTGAAGTTTGCGCGCAGCCTGGACCCAGGCAACGATCTCCTCAAGGAGAAGATCGACGAGCTGGAGCGGTCGTGAGGCGCGCTCCCGGGGCGCCGCGCCGAGGCAGATAGACACCCCCTGATTTTCCTTCCTATATACAAAGCTCCCCCCGCGCAGCGCGCTGCTGTGCTGGGGTTTGGTGTGTCAAGAGGCGAGAATTCAAGATGGATATGCAGCTGATTCGTAACGTGGCGATCATCGCGCACGTTGACCACGGGAAGACGACGCTCATCGACGGTCTGTTGAAGCAGACGGGGATGGTGGCGAGCCACAAGGCGATGGCGGAGCGCGCGATGGACTCCGGGGATCTGGAGCGCGAGCGCGGCATCACGATCGTGAGCAAGTGCACCTCGATCAACTACAAGGGTCACAAGGTGAACATCGTGGACACGCCGGGCCACGCCGACTTTGGCGGCGAGGTGGAGCGTGTGTTGGCGATGGTGGACTCGGTGCTCTTGCTGGTGGACGCGTTTGAGGGTCCGATGCCGCAGACGCGCTTTGTGTTGAACAAGGCGCTCTCGCTGGGCTTGAACCCCATCGTGGTGATCAACAAGATCGACCGCCCGGACAGCCGCCCAGACGAGGTGTTGAACCTGGTGTTCGACCTCTTCGTGACGCTGGGGGCGAGCGATCGCCAGCTGGACTTCCCGGTGGTGTATGCCTCGGCGAAGCGCGGCTACGCGGCGCGCGAGCTGGAGGACATGGCGAACGGGGTGGAGCATCTGAACCTGACGCCGCTGCTGGACGCGGTGCTGGAGCACGCGCCGTCGCCTCCGGGCCGGGCGGACGCGCCGCTGCGGATGCAGATCGCGACGCTGCAGTACAACGACTACCTGGGTCGTCTGGGCGTGGGCCGCATCTACGACGGCACGGTGAGCAACAACCAGCGGGTGGTGCTCTGCCGTCGCGACGGGACGATGAAGGAGTTCAAGGTGTCGCGGCTCTTCGGCTTCAACGGGCTGGAGCGGGTGGAGCGCGAGGTGGGGAGCGCGGGTGACATCGTGATGCTGGCGGGCATGGAGGACGTGCTGCCGGGCGAGACGGTGTGCGACGTGGAGCACCCGAACCCGCTGCCGATGATCGCGGTGGACGAGCCGACGATCGCGATGCGCTTCGCGGTGAACAACGGCCCGTTCTGCGGCCGCGACGGCAAGTACGTCACGAGCCGCCACCTGAAGAACCGTCTGGACAAGGAGCTGGAGCAGAACGTGGCGCTCCGGGTGGAGCCCACGGAGACGCCGGAGGCCTTCGAGGTGAAGGGTCGAGGCGAGCTGCACCTGTCGATCTTGATCGAGACGATGCGCCGCGAGGGCTACGAGCTGCTGGTGGGTCGTCCCCGGGTGGTGCTCCGGGAGATCGACGGCAAGCTGATGGAGCCGATCGAGGAGCTGGTGTGCGAGATGGAGGAGCCCTACAGCGGCACCATCATCAACGAGCTGAACCAGCGCCGCGGCGAGATGCAGGAGATGCAGCCGATGGAGGCGGGGACGCTGCGGCTGCGCTACCTGATCCCGGCGCGCGGGCTGATCGGCTTCCGCTCGGAGTTCTTGACGGCGACGCGCGGGACGGGGGTGATGTACCACACGTTCCACAGCTACGGCCCCTACAAGGGGGAGACGCCGGGCCGCTCCAACGGGGCGTTGATCGTGCAGGAGGCGGGGGACACGACGGGCTACGCGCTCTTCAACCTCCAGGAGCGCGGCCAGATGTTCCTCGGGCCGGGGGAGCCGGTCTACATGGGGCAGCTGGTGGGGCTGCACGCGCGGGAGAACGACCTGGTCGTGAACCCGTGCAAGAAGAAGCAGCTGACCAACGTCCGGGCCTCGGGGAGCGACGACGCGATCCGCCTCACGCCGCCGATCCTGCTGACGCTGGAGCGCGCGCTGGAGACGATCGAGGAGGATGAGGTGGTGGAGGTCACGCCGACCTCGATCCGCCTGCGCAAGTTCTACCTCGATCACAACGATCGCAAGCGCCTGGAGAAGAAGAAGGTGGCTGTGGGTTGAACGGGGGTCCGGGGGGCCGCTGTCCCCCGGCCGCCGGAGGCGACCCGTCCCGGAGCCCCTCGGAGGTATGAGGCTGTGCAGCGTCACCCTGCTGAAGCTCTGTCAAGACGCATGTCAAGATATATCTTGATATGCGTCTTGACGTTTGTAGCCCGGTCGGCGTCAGCGCAGGACACGGGTCCGGAGGACGCGGCGCGGCAGCGCTATGTGGACGCCAGCGTGGAGCTGGCGTGCGCGGCGCTGGAGCTGCCGCTCTCGCGGCAGGACGGGGCGCGCGAGGCGCGGAGCGCGGAGGCGCTGCGTCGCCACAAGTACACCCGGGGGAGCTACGCAGCGGACGTCTCGCGCTACGCGGAGGATCGGGCGGCGCACGCGTCGATCGTGATGGGGTCGCGGCGGTGCGCGCGGAGCGGTGAGGTGATGGTGTTCCGGGGGGAGGTGCGGGGCGGCGCGGCGGTGGGGCAGGGGCAGCTGAGCTTGAGCGCGGAGCAGATCCAGGGGTACTTGCGGCTGACGGTGGAGGGGGTGCAGCTGACGCTGGCGGTGGATCGCCAGCCGCGCGCGGGGGACGCGGTGCAGCTGGCGGGTGTGGCGGGTGGCTCGGGGGGGTGGCTCTACACGTTCGCGGGGGTGGCGTCGGAGGCGAAGCTGGTGGGTCGCCTGCGGCTCTGGCGCGCAGGCGGGGCGGCGCTGGAGGTGCCTGTGGAGCTTCAGCGGGCGCGTTGAGCGTTGTCGAGGGCGTCCTGCAGCTCGGCGCGCAGCTCGGGGAGGAGGTCGTCGAAGGCGAGGGCGGCCTGGTAGACGGCGGCGGCGGCCTGGGGGTGGCCTGCGGCGGCGAGGTCGTCTCCGAGGAAGAGGGCGGCCTCGGGGAGCTGGCGGTCGAGGTGTCGGGCGAGGTCGTGGAGGAGGGCGGCGCCCTCGTCGAGGCGTCCCTGGCTCATGAGGATGAGGACGCGGGCGCGGGCGCCTTCGTGGGGGTCGGCCTCGGGCTCGGCGTCGTAGGCGTCGAGGGCGCGGAGGGCGTCGTCGTAGCGCTTGACGCGGTGGAGGAGGAGGGCGCGCTCCAGGGCGAGGTCGGGGTAGCTGAGGAGGGGGTCGCGTCGCGCGGGCGCGGAGGCGACGAGGCGGTCGAGGAGGGGGAAGAGGTGGCTCCACTCCTCGGCGCGGAGGAGGGCGCGGGCGACGGCGAGGCGCTGGAGGTCATCCAGGGGCTCGAGATCGCAGGCGGCGGCCTGGTCGGGGGGGAGGTGGAGGAGGTCGTCGTGGTCTGCGACGCGCCGCGGGTCGAGCTTGTCCCAGTCCACGAGGCTGTAGGCGAAGTCGTCGAGGCCGATGTCCTCGTAGGGGTCTTCGAGGGGGTAGCCTTCGTCGAAGGGGTAGGGTTGGGGGAGGTCGTCGCGGGTGCGCTGTGGGGTCATAGGTGCTCGTTGTCGTTGCCGATGATGCCGTAGCGGTTGAGCTTGACGGTGAGGGCCTGTCGGGAGATGCCGAGGGTGCGCGCGGTCTGGGTGCGGTTGTCGCCGTGCTCGCGGAGGGCGCGGATGATGTACTGCTCCTCCAGGCGGGCCATGGTCTCTTTGAGGGGGCCGATCTCGACGGGCAGCTCGACCATGCCGGAGATGCGCTCGGAGAGGGCCTCGGGGGGGATGAGCTGCCCGTCGTCGGTGAGGAGGACGGCGCGCTCGATCTCGTTCTGGAGTTCGCGGACGTTGCCGGGCCACTCCCAGGCGCGGAGGCGCTCCAGGGCTTCGGGGGAGAAGCCGGGGAGGCGCTTGTCGAGCTGCCGGTTGAAGCGGTCGAGGAAGAAGCTGGCGAGGATGGGGACGTCGCCGCTGCGCTCGCGGAGGGAGGGGAGGTGGATGGGGAAGACGTTGAGGCGGTAGTAGAGGTCTTCGCGGAAGCGCCGGGCGGCGACCTCGGCTTCGAGGTTGCGGTTGGTGGCGGCGATGATGCGGACGTCCACCCGCTCGGGCTTGACGGCGCCGACGGGGGTGAACTCCCCGGTCTCCAGCACGCGGAGGAGCTTGACCTGGAGGGCGGGGGAGACCTCGCCCAGCTCGTCGAGGAAGAGGGTGCCGTGGTCAGCGACCTGGAAGAGCCCCTTGCGGTCGGCGTGGGCGCCGGTGAAGGCGCCTTTCTTGTGTCCGAAGAGCTCGGACTCCAGCAGCGTCTCGGCCAGGGCGCCGCAGTTGATGGCGGCGAAGAGGTGGTCGCGCCGCTTGCCGGCCTCGTGGAGGTAGCGGGCGAAGAGCTCCTTGCCGGTGCCGGTCTCTCCGAGGAGGAGGACGGTGGTGTCGGTGCGTGCGACGACCTCGGCCTGCTTGAGGGCGCGCTTGAGGGCGGGGGAGTCTCCGATGATCTCGACGGAGACCTCGTCGCGCTTGAGGACCTCCTTGAGCCAGGAGTTCTCGGTGCGGAGGCGGGCCTCGGCGGCCTGGAGGCGCTCGACGAGGGCGAGGTTCTCCAGGGCGGTGGTGGCGTGGTGGGTGAGGACGGTGAGGAGGTCGAGATCGAACTGGTTGAGGAGGCGCGGGGCGGCGACGAGGAGGAGCCCCACGGGCTTGCCGTCTCCGGTGAGGGGGGCGACGATGGCGGAGCGCAGGGGTCGGGCGGTGCGCCCGAAGGCGCGCTGGAGGCCGGCCTCGTCGTCGATGAGGGCGCTCAGGCCGTCGGTCCAGGGGGCGCGGACGAGGTTCATGAGGACGGCGCTGGTGGGGGGGCTTGGGCGCGCGCCGTCGGCGGCGCTGAGGGCCTCCAGCTCCAGGGCGGCGCCCTGGGCGCGGAAGAGGGCGGCGACCTGGGCCTCCCGCAGGTTGTCCAGGAGGAAGGCGAGGAGGCGCTGGAGGAGGCGCTCGCGGCTGCGCTCGGCGGCGATGGCGCGGAAGAGGTCGAAGAGGGCCTGGAGGACGCGGCGGCTGGTGAGGGGGTTGTTGACGAGGGCGGTGCCGGCGTCGTGGACGTGGTGGACGGAGCGTCGTGTGACGGGCTGGGCGAGCTGGGTCTCCTGGGCGGGGCTGGGGGGCGCCTCCAGCAGATCGATCCGGACGGGGGTGGTGACGTCCCCCAGGAGGAGGACATCCCCGGGCTCGACGGGGACGGGCCGGGAGGGCTCCGCCACGCGCTCTCGCCCGGAGCGCTGCCGGATCATCGAGCCGTTGGTGGAGCCGAGGTCTTCGTAGAGCCAGGCTCCCTCGCGCGCGATGAGGCGGCCGTGGAGGCCGGAGATGCGTGCGTCGGCCAGGACGACCTGGTTCTCCGGGCTCCTCCCGAGGGTGATGATCGCCTCGTCGGAGAAGGAGAGGTCGCGGTGGGGTGGTCCGACGACGCGGAGGAGGAGGCTGGTGTTGCGTTGCAGCATGAGCGGTGATTCACCCGGTGTTTGCGGGCTCCATGCTTGTGCGGTGCAGCATGGGCGGCGCTGGCGCCTGTGCGGGGGCGCTCCAGATAACGGAGGAGGAGTGTAGGACAGGGCGCAGGTCCGCGCAACCGCCCCCGGGTGCAAAATCCCACCGCCCGTGCTACACCCGGTGCGTCTGCCGCGCGCTCGGGTCGCGCGGGTTCAAGAGAACGTCCAGGAGCCGCATGGCCTCTCCTCGCGTCCCGCCTGCTGCGGGCATCATCCTCTGCCTGGCGCTCTCGGTGGTGTCGGTGCTCCTCTGCCTGGACGCCGCGCCGCCGCCGCTGGGGCTGGAGGAGGCGCTCGGCGCGGTGGAGCGCGCGCGCGGCGGCAGCCCGGCCCCGGCCCTCCTCGTCAATCCTCGCCGCGAAGAGATCGTCTGGCACGCGGGGGGGCTGGTGCGGCTCCAGGCGCCTGGGGCCGCGCCTCCGGAGGGGACCTGGGTG
>CAUJGC010000333.1 GCA_963169075.1 Myxococcota bacterium | reverse complement strand
ACGCGCCGCCCTCCCCTGCGCGGCCTGCGTGACGTGGACCCGCGACGACGGGAGCGACGCGCGCCTCTGCGCCGAGCACCACGGGCGCTGGGGCGACTTCTGCGCGGGGGACGACCTCAACTGCGAGGGCCTCTGCCTCTTCACCCGCAACGATCTCTCCGAAGGGGCCTGCACGACCCGCTGCGAGGACGATCTGGACTGCCCCTGCGGCTGGTCGTGCCGCAACATCCAGTCGCCCGACAACCCCCTCCTGGTCTGCCGCAGCGCCCCCGCCGACGACCCCGACATCAACTGCCCCCAGGAGCCCGACGCGGGCCTCCCCGACGCCGACGGCGCCGAGGACGCCGCCCTCCCCTCCCCCGACGCCGACACCCCTGACGGCGACGACGCGACGCCTGACGCCGCCCCCGACACCCCCGACGCCCCCGACGCCCCCCCGGCGGCGACCCCGCCCCCTGACGACGGCTGCGGCTGCGCCGCGCCCTCCTCCACCCGCCCGCCCCTCGCCGGGGCCGCGACGCTGGGCGTCGCGGCCCTCCTCCTCTCCCTCCTGGCCTGGACCCGACGGAGCTGAACCGTGGATCGCCCCTCGTCCCTGCGGCGCACCGGACGCGCCGCCCTCCCCTGCGCGGCCTGCGCGGCCCTCCTCCTCCTCCTCCTCGGCGCCGCTCCCGGCGCCGCCGACGCCCAGGACACCATGTCCTTCGACGTCGAAGACACGCAGCCCCGCGTCTTCATCCACCTGGCCGCCGACGGCGGCGTCGGTAAGAAGGAGCGCGCCGCCATCCTCCGCCAGATCGAGGACTTCGTCGCCGGAGACGGCACCTACGCCCTCCTCTCCGAGCGCGACGCCAAGGCCGCCGCGGGCCGCAAGGGCTGGGCGGCCTTCACCCGCTGCAAAGACGTCGCCTGCTACCTCGCGGAGGCGCGCGGCTTCGGCCTCGACCGCCTCATCCTGGTGACCCTGGGCAAAGAGGACGGCGCCACCACCGCCGACATCGAGCTGAACGACGTCATCACCGAGCGCGTCATCAACTACACCGTCGCCGTCACCGACAACCCCGGCGACCTCACCTTCCTCGACAAGCCCCTCGACGAGCTGCTCCACGGACAGAACGACGTCGGCGCGCCCACCGCCCCCGAGGCGCCGCCCGCCAGCGCCAGCTTCGCCGTCACCGAGCCCACCCGACCCCAGGACGACGGCCCCGGCTTCTCCCTCACGCCCACCTGGGCCTACGTCACCTGGGCCGGCGCAGGCGCCCTCCTCGTCGCAGGCGGCCTCTTCGGCGTCCTCGCCTCAGGCGCCCAGGACGAGCTTCAGAAGAACCCCAAGCCCCGCGCTGAGGTCGATCAGCTCATCCTCGACGGCGAGTCCAACCAGAGCCTCGCCAACACCTTCTTCATCTCCGCCGCAGGGCTCGCCGCCGTCGGCGGCCTCCTCTACTGGCTCGCGGACGAGCCCCCCGAGGACGATCGCTCGCTCCGGCGACGCCTCCCCTCCGCCTCCCTTGATCTCCTCATCGCACCCACCGCCGTGGGCGTTCAGCTCCGCTATTGAACGCCTCGCTCCCGCAGCGACGCAGCGCGTTACGCCAGCGGCGCGCGCGCAGGACGCGATCGAAGCCCAAGCGCGTCTACCTCTTTGACGAAAGGACACGCGCCTCGTATAGTCGGTGGTCAGCGAGTTCGGCACGGTCACGACCAGCCCGGTTGCTCGATCTGTCCTCTCCACCCCCAACCCACCTCAGGAGACAGGGTGTCATGGGTAAGTACCTCTCTATGAAGTCCACCGCTGCGCTGGCCCTCCTCATCCTCGCAGCCGCCGTCTTTGCGCCGGCCTGCGCCGATGAGCCCGCAGGCACCACGCCCCCGGCGACCACCAACAACGACCCGGTCAACAACAACCCGGTCAACAACAACCCCAACAACAGCGTCAACAACGCCGTCAACAACAACCCGGTCCCCGGCAAGGGTCGCCTGGAGCACGTCACGTCTCAATCCGAGTCGATGAACGCCAACTCCACCCTCATGCTCAAGGTCCGGCACAAGGACGCCAACGGCCAGAACGTCGCCAACAGCGTCATCCGCTGGGAGATCGTCGGGCAGTCCGAGGGCACCGCGCTCGCCGCCACCCAGAGCGTCACCCAGAGCGACGGCGTCGCCACGGCGGACCTCTTCAGCGCCAACCGCGAAGCCTTCTTCGATGTCAAAGCCTCGGTCGCGGATGACCCCGAGGTGGACCCCATCGTCTTCCGGATCAGCGTCCGCTCCAAGGAGTTCGCCTCCTACAACGTCGTCGCGGACTACCAGGGCTCCCGCCCCTTCACCACCAACAACGTCACCGTCTTCCTCTTCCCGAACACGATGACGTGCGCGCAGCTGGACTACCACGTCCTCCTCTCCGCCGAGCGCTCCGAGACCCGGCCCCGCGACGCCGCCGGCTTCCCCATGCGCTACGTCTTCACCAACCTCAACAACGGCTCCTCCTACACCGCCTTCGCTGTCGCCTACGCCGACGGCAACGACAAGGTCATCGGCGCCTGGGGCTGCAACGACGACCGCCCTGTCATCGCGGAAGGCAACGACCCCGAAGACATCGTCATCGAGATGCAGGACAACGTCCCGGTCATCTCCGGGCGCTGGAACGTCACCTCGCGCTTCGACCTCTCGCAGGCCGTCCCCGAGAACGTCGCCCAGTACCTCAACCCCATCCTCGACTTCTTCGTCGATCCCGCCGGCACCGTGGTCACCCTCGCGGCTGACTACATCATGGAGGAGTTCGGCATCAGCCTCGGCGCCTTCCAGGGCCTGGTTGAGGACATCGTCGGCGTCCTGCTCGATCAAGCCATCAACTCCAACCAGACCGTCAGCCAGGTCTTCACCGCGGCGGGCGATGTCTCCGAGATCCTCCGCAACTTCCAGCTCCAGGGCCAGCTCACGGTCAACCCCAACCAGGTGGACCCCTCCGGCGCCATCACCGGCGGCCTCATCGAGTACTTCACCTTCGGCTACCGCTGGCGCCTCGCCTGCGACCCCGGTGAGTTCGAGGAGAACCCCTCCTGCGGCGACAACTACGTCTCCTTCAACGACGCCGACGTCCAGCCCCTCATCGGCACCTTCAACGGCGCCGTCATCCCCAACCCCAACTACAGCCCCAACCAGGGTCGTATCTGGTACCACGAGCTCGCGATTGAAGATCACCCCGTGGACTTCAACTACGGTCAGATCATCCTCTATCTGATCGAGAAGCTCGCCCTCCCCTACCTCTTCCAGAACAACGCCAACGGCTGCATCATCGACTCGCTGGAGTCCCTCCTCGCCTGCTACGTCCAGTGCGACGAGATCTTCCCCGACTCCAACACCTTCGAGAGCATCTGCGAGGTCCTCCTCACCGAGCTGAGCGGTATCGCCACCGACTTCCTCACCGAGCAGAGCCTCTCCTACGAGAACTTCACCTTCGGGACCCCCGCCGACAACGCCTGCGCCCTCTACGAGAAGGCTGACAACGAGTACGGCGCCCCCACGCCCCCTGCCCGCTTCCACGACCCCCAGTTCAAGGAGATGGGCAAGGAGCAGACCCACCCCCAGGCCGGCGACCTCCGCTGCGACTGGGACGTGAAGATCCAGTTCTCCGCCGACCCCACCGACCGCATCCAGCTCCCCGGCTACTGGACCGGGGTCAAGACCCTCGACCGGTGACCCCCCCGGGGCCGTAACGCC
>CAUJGC010000332.1 GCA_963169075.1 Myxococcota bacterium | reverse complement strand
CCAGCCCCTCTCCATCTTCGACGCCGAGGCCTTGATCATCCCCAAGGCCGACGTCTCCACCTCCACCTCCACCTCCACCTCGTTGCCCAACAGCGCCCTCCTGGGGCTCCTCGCGGGCGCGACGGCGGCTATCCTCTACCTGCTCCTGCGCGCCAGCTGGGGGGTCGTCTGATGGATGAGCTCCAGCCGCAGCTCCAGCCGCAGCTCCAGCCCGCGCCGCGCCCCGTGCAGGTCCTGGACGTCCCCGAGCCTGCCGTGACCCTGGGGCTCTACGACACGTCGCGCGACGCCGACCCATTCCGGTGGGCTGAGGCGGCGCGGGAGGCCTGGCAGGCTGCGCCCGAGGGCAGCGAGGAGCACCGCACCCTGACCCAGCTCCGCGCCCTCCTCGCGGACGCTCCTGGCGCCCCCCCCCGCGCCGATGACGCGCTCCGTCGCCAGCTCTGGGGTGCCGCTGGCGCCGCGAGCGACCCCCTCCTGGTCGCGGCGGGCGTGCGCCACTTCCACGCCGCCCTGCTCGCGCGCTTCGAGCACATGGACGAGCTCTCGCGCCTCGTCGAGACGGTCAGGTGCTACGGCGACTACCTCACCTACTACCACCCTGACGGCCAGGTCGAGAGCGGCCCTCCGTTCGAGGTCTACACCCCGTTCCGCGACATGCTGGCGCCGTCGATCGAGGTAGCCCCCGCCCCCCCTATCGCACCGACTGCCGAAGAGGGGCGCTCGCTGCGAGAGCAGCTCCTCGCGGAGCTGCTCGACCCCGGCGACGCACCCGCGCCCCCGCCCACCCCGGACGTCGCGCCCCGAGCCCAGCCCTCGCTGCTCCTGCTGCGCGCCGAGGCACGCCCGGAGCGCCTCCGCCCGGAGCTCACCCCGCCGGCGCCCCCGTCCAAGCTCGACCAGCTCAAGGACGCCGCGCGCCGCCACGCCCCGGCGGTCGTGGTGTCCACCCTGGCCCTCACGGTCCTCGACCTGCTGCGAGGAGGTGGGCGATGACCGACTGGAAGGACGAGTTGATGAAGTGCGGCGCGGCAGCCGCCGGAGGCGCCGCGGGCGCCGGTGTGGCGACGGGCGGCGTGGGTGCGGTCGCGGGCGGGCTCTACGCCTGCGCCCAGGCCTCCAGTCTGGACGCGCTCGCCTGGCGCGGCATCAAGAGCATGGCGTCTGAGGCGTGGGGCGCCCTCTCGGGGCTCTTCGAGGACGACAAGCAGAAGGCGCCCCCCAGCCTCGACTTCGCGCTGGCCCGCACGGCAAGGAGCCTGGAGCACAGCGGGGACGGGGTCTACCGCTACAGCTACAAGCTCGACGGCAAGCTCACCTGGAAGGAGGGCGACCCCGCCCGCATTTGGCACGAGGCGAACCGCGTCGCCCTCTACGGCGACGCAGGCCGCGCCCTGACCCCCGAGGCCCTCTACGCAGGCCTCGCCCGCATGTTCCGATTCACCCGCCCCACCGCCGCCCAGCGCGGCGCCGAAGGCGCCCTCCTCGATGCGGTGGTGGCCTTCGGAGACTTCCTCCAGGCGCACGGCCCAGACGGCGACATCAACACCTGGTATCCCACCGAGCGCCTCCGCCAGCTCGCCCAAAGCACCACCGGCCAGGCCGGGGGGATCAAGCACCTCGACCCCTCCCCCTCCTCGACGAGCCCCACCGGCCCGATCCTCGGCGTCGTCGGTGTCCTGACGCTCCTCCTGGGCGGCGCCGCCCTCCTCCTCAACCACCGCACCACCACCCCGGAGCGACCATGATCCGCCTCACCCCGTGGTTCCTCGGCAAGGGGGGGCTGGGCCTCTCCAAGGACGACGCCCAGAGCCTCTTCGGCCCCCCCGTACCCATGATCGTCAGGCCGGGAGACCCGCCCCTCAACAAGCAGAAAGGCGCCGAGTTGCGCACTGCCCTCATGAGCGTGTTCGCCGAGGTCAGGCGCGCCTTCGAGCTGGAGGGGCTGCCCTCGACAGGCACCTTCTACGGCGTGCGCGGCGTGGGGCTCGTCTACCCCCACCCGGCCCAGCGCGGGAAGCAGCACATCATCCCCGTCGCGCTCTTCAATGCCGACGCGGTGAAGTTTCTCACCGAGCCCGAGAGCCGCGCCCTCGTCAACGAGCC
This sequence comes from Myxococcota bacterium, assembly GCA_963169075.1. Lineage (GTDB taxonomy): Bacteria > Myxococcota_A > Bradymonadia > Bradymonadales > CAUJGC01. Next base: position 4,635 of record CAUJGC010000332.1, on the reverse strand, counting down.
TGCCCCGACTCGCCCCCAGATCGCCCTGGAGGTGATCCGCACCGAGCTGCCTGGAGACGCTGCCAGCGTCCAGGCCGAGGATGTGGAGCCCTCCACCGCGCAGACCCTCTTCCGCTACGCCCTCCCCGTCGGCCTCGTCGCAGGTGTGGGCGGCGCGGCGTTCGCCCTCACCCGCTGACCGCCTCTCCCGGAGTCCCCACATGGCCATCAAGAGAAAGTACAACAGCAACCGCGCCACCGACGCCTCGAAGGAGGCCACGAAGTCCTCCGCGCCGCCCCAGGCCGCACCGGCACCGGAGACGGCGCCTGCCGCGCAGGATGTGGACTCCATCGCGATGAGCGCGCTCAAGGTGGGCGCGAAGTACGCGCTCAACATCGGGACGACCGCAGGGATCGAGACCTCGCGCGAGATCTTCGGAGAGACCCCGACGCTGGTCGGGGCAGGGCTCCTCACCGCTGCTGCGATCATCATCGAGGTCGTAGCGCCGGACTCAGGCCTCGCCGCCGTCGCCTCCCCGATGGGGCAGGCCTCCGCCAGCGCGGGCCTGGCGGTGCCGATCACTCGCAAGATCCTCCACGCCACGGGCATCGCCAAACCCAAGGGGGGCGAACTGACCCCCGAGGAGATGCGCCGCCAGATCCAGGCCTACCGCGCCGCCGAGTACGAGGGGGAGCAGCGCCAGAAGCTGCCCGCCTCCGAGGAGCGCGCGGGCGCGGAGGCCTTTGAGACCGTCTACCAGGGCGCCCAGCGCTCGTGATCTCCAGGGCTCGGGGCATGGTGCCCCACCCGCCACAACAGGTGCCTCAAAGCACCAGCCCAGGGAATGACTCGCCATGATGAACTTCACCCCCATCGCCTCCCCCTCCACCGGCAACATCCAGAACGCGCTGGGCTCGCTCAAGCAGCTCATGTCGGCGCGCACCGATGCCGAGATGTCGGCCAACGTCAACAACCTCGCGGCGTCGCTCAGCGACGCCAACGAGGAGTCCACCTACGCCCCCTCGCCGGAGCTGGCCTGCCGACCCGCGAGCCCCCGCGAGCACCGCCGCCCGATCATCACCGAGGTCCGCACCATGTCCGGGGTGTCGAGCCTGACCACGGGCGACGGGATCATCGCTGAGATCTTCACGGAGGTGTTCTCGGGCGCCGACGCCAAGCGCTTCCTCTATGCGGACGGCTCGCTGAAGGCGTCGGTGGAGGGGCGGCAGCTCGCGGGCCTCGCTTTCAAGTGGGACCTGATCGTCTGGAACCGCTTCAACCGCCACACCGGCGGCACCGCGTCGGCGGGGGTGGCGGCGGCCATCGACGAGATCCGGGTTTGGACGGAGGAGGAGCTGGAGCCCATCAAGCGCGTGCTCAACCAGTGCACGGTCCAGGTCTTCGGCACCTCCTCCAACGACCCCGGCATGGACGAGACGCAGCTCAGCTACTTCGGGGAGAAGGGGCAGCCCATCCCCCGCGCGCTTCACCCGCACACCTTCTTCAAGGAGAAGGAGGCGCGGGTGCTCATCACGACCCCGACGCTCTACCCCGACATCGTCATCCCGGCGGCCATCGACGGGCGCACCCCCCAGGTCAACGTGTGGGCCAGCCTCACCGTGGGCGGGCTCTTCCTGGACCGCCAGAACGTGCCGAAGGCGCTCCAGATCAAGAAGTGACCTCCTGGGGGAGGGCTCGCTCTCTCCTTCCCTCCCCCAGGTCTCGCGCTTGACGCCCGGTCGGTCGGCCATCCCCCAGGGCGTCGAGCGCCCCTCTGATGCGAATACCTAGATTTTGAAGCAGGAGTCTGCACCATGAACACATCCCGCCCCCAGGTCGAGGCGCAGAGCCGCTTCGAGGTCACGCCCCGACACTACCCCCTCCCGCGCGCCGTGCGTCTCCAGGGCGAGTCCACCGAGGAGCGCCGGCGCCCCCACCAGTCCGACGTCTGGACTCCGTCTGGCGGCACCCAGATCGCCGTCGCCTCGGGCGTCAACATCATCTCGACCATCCTCGCCAACGCGGGCTTCGCCACCAGCGAGAAGAAGCTCTACGGCGACGACAGCGCGTTCCGGCCTCGCGTGGAGGGGCGCATCCTGACCGCCCTGCGCGCCGAGATCGTCGCCTCCGTGGAGGAGGACGTGTCGGGGTCGTATGTGTACAACCCCGACCTCTCCCGCCAGGTGGAGCGGCTCCTGGGTCGACTGGAGGTGCGCGTCCACCGGGACTCGTCCTCCACCTCGACCCTGGAGGGCATCCCGCTCTACGAGCTGCTGCGCGGCGAGCAGCTCCCGCCGCACCTCCACCAGCTCGCCTGCGATAAGGAGTTCCGGGTGGTCCTGGTCCACCCGGACTCGGTCAAGGTTCCGAAGCTCACCCCCCAGGCGGCGACCCGGACCTGGGTGGAGATCCGCCTGACCGCGACGTTCGAGGACCGCCCCGACCTGGAGACGGTCGCCGCGGACGACGACGACGATGCCCCGATGGAGCCCAGCTCCCCGGTGGACCTGATGGAGGACGAGGACGACCCGGCCATCCCCCAGCTCCAGCGCATCCCCGGCCTCGCCTTCACCCCGAAGACGGCGCCGGACCTCCAGCGCATCCCGAAGCAGACGCCCCAGGTCCCCGAGCTCAGCCGCAACATCCTCAGCGTGAAGCGCCCCCAGCCGGCCAGCACGCTGGAGCTCTCCGAGGAGGGCAAGAGCAAGTTCGGCGCGGTGGGCGATGAAGGGCAGGGCTTCCAGATCGGCGGCGTCACCATCAAGAACCCCTTCAAGCGGTGACGCCGTGGCGAAGTCCCCCCACACGAGCGTCCTCAAGCCAGCTCACCGCCTCGGCTTCCACCCGGAGCCCGAGGCGGCGTGGGAGGGCCTCGCCTATCGCCTGGACGTGCCCGATCCCCGCCACCCCGAGGACGGGCGCTTCCTCGTCTACCTCCCCGCCAGCCGCGCCTGGGCCACCGCCCGCCGCATCGCGGTGGTGGAGGGCGCCTACCCCGGCGCCACCCCCCACGACCACAAGGGCCACAAGCGCCTCTTCGACGGGCGGCGCGACGTCGTCCTCTTCGACCCCCAGCTCCTGAGCGCCCAGGAGGCCCATGACGAGCTGCTCGCGGCCTGCATCGGCCACGGCGTCCCCGGCGTGGTCCGCGCGTTCCAGCCGAAGCCCTGGGGCTTCGACCTGGACTTCCGCCTCGTCCCCATCGACTCCCCCTTCTACCTCCTCCCCAAGGCCGCGCGCCCCTCCCAGCACACCCTCCCCCTCACCCCCGGCCTCCGCTTCCTCGCCGCGCCCCCCCGCGCCGATGCCGCCGACCTCCCGCGCTGGACGCTCTTCGAGGTGGCCACGCCCCCCTACGACGCCCTCTCCTCCGACGCCCGCCGCGCTCACGCCGCCGCCATCCGCCAGCGGCGACCGCTGGCGCTCCAGCTCCAGACCTTCCCCACGCCGCCTCACATGGCGCTCTACCTTGGAGCCCTCCCATGAAGTTCAGCTTCGACCTCCGCCCCATGCGTCGCGCCCTTCGCGCCCTCCGCCCCTTCGCCACCCGCCGCGTGGGTGAGCCCTCGGCGTTGCTTCTCCACGCATCGAGCGATGGGCTCCACCTTGCGCTGGAGAGCGACGCGGTGAGCGCGCACGTTGTGCTGGAGGGGGTCGTGGAGACACCCGGCGACCACACCGTGGACTTTGAGGAGTTGCAAGCGGATCTGGCGGCCATCTGGAAGAACCTCCGCGATGGAGGTGGCCTCACACGGAAGCGTCGCCAGCTCCAGGCCTACCGCCCGAAGCCAGAGGGCGCCCTCCGGCTGACCAGCTTGGAGGATCACGCGACGTTCCGCGACGTCTCAGCGCGTGTCTCCCCCGCCCCCAGCTGGGAGCGCATTCAGCGCCGCACATCGACGCCCTGCGAGGGCACCTGCGAGCGCCCCGCCGTGGCCCCCCACCTGGTCGCCGCCGCGAAGAGCGCCGCCACAGCCCTCGCCGCGCCGCTCCGCTTCGAGGTCGCCGCGTCCGAAGGCTACATCATCCGCGTGGAGCGCCCCGGACAGCCCAGCCTCATCGCCTGGGTCCAGGGCGCCAAGCCCGAAGAGCCGAAGCCGGCACCGAAGGCGAAGGCGAAGGCCGCGTCGAAGAAGGCCACGTCGAAGGCGAAGGCGGCACCGAAGGCGAAGGCGATGCCGAGGCAGGCCGCGTCGAAGCAGGCCAGCAAGCACACCCCACCGCCGCTGCGCGGCCTCCACTGGAGCGGCGCGAGCCTGGAGCCGCCCCAGCCCGCTCACACGCGCCCGCCGCTCTTCACCGCCGCCCAGAGCGGGCTCGGCCAGCCCCCCGAGCTGCGCCAGGTCGCCCCCCGCGTAGACGATGATCGCATCACCCCGCGCCGCAAGCGCGGCACGCAGTGGGTCTGGAGCCCGAAGAAGGCCGGCATCTACCTGGCCTTCTGGCCCTGGAAGCCTACCCAGGGCGAGCAGGCGACCGTCCTCCGCCTGGAGCGCGGCAAGCTCACGCTGGTCGAGCACATGACCAACCAGGACCCCAACCACACGCTCCTCATCACCGCGCTCGACAGGGCGCGCTCGCTGCGAGCCTCCTCATGAACCACCTCCCCGCCACCTTCTTCACCACCGCCGGCGTCCTCGCCGCCACCGGCCTCG
>CAUJGC010000331.1 GCA_963169075.1 Myxococcota bacterium | reverse complement strand
CCCGGGGCCCCCCCACAAAAACCCTCCCCTCTTTCATTTCCATTTTTCCTTTTTGTGGGGGGGCCCCCCGGCCGGCCCGGGGGTCAGCGCCCCCCGGCGCCCCCGCTCACTCCGGCGCGCCCAGCTCCGCGCGCCCCGCCTCGACCGGGGCCCGGAGCTTGTTCAGCTCCACCCGGACCTGCGGCGGCGCGCCCAGGAAGGAGAGCACACCCGCCCGCGAGATCCCCAGACCGATGCCCGGCAGGATACCCAGGAGCAGCGTCCCCATCGCGCAGACCACCAGCGCCGTCTTCAGCTCCAGCCCCGCCACGCCGTGGACCTCGCGGCGAGGAGTCTTCATGTACATGGCCATGATGACCTTGAGGTAGTAGTAGACGCCGGAGACGCTCGCCAGCACGCCGACCACCGCCAGGGCGATCATCGCCGTCTCGCCCGTCTGCACCGCCGCCTTGAAGACGTAGAACTTGCCCATGAAGCCCGCCGTCGGCGGGATGCCCGCGCTGGAGAGCATGAAGATCGTCATCGCCAGCGCCGCCCCGGGGTACTTCTTCGCCACGCCCGCCAGGTCCTCATACGTCGTCGCCTCCTCGCCGCGCTTGCCAAACCAGGCCAGCACGCCGAAGGCCCCCACCGTGCCCAGGGTGTAGGTCAGGAGGTAGAAGAGGACCGACTCCAGCTGGAGGAAGCCCTCCGGGCTGTAGCTCGCACCCACCACGCCCACCATGATGTAGCCCGCGTGGGCGATGCTCGAGTAGGCCAGCATCCGCTTCACGCTCGACTGCACGATGGCCACCACGTTGCCCAGCACCATCGAGATCAGCGCCAGCCAGAAGAACACCGAGAGCCACCCCGTCTCGCTCAGCCGCGCCGGCTGGTCGAAGAAGCCCACCATGAACACCCGCACCAGCGCCCCGAACGCCGCCGTCTTCACGCCCGTCGCCATGAAGCCCACCACGCTCGACGGCGCCCCCGAGTACACGTCCGGCGTCCACGCATGGAAGGGCACCACCGCCACCTTGAAGGCCATCGCCGCCAGGATCAGCAGCACCGCCATCGCAGGCAGGAACTCCAGCGCGAAGAGCGGGCCGCCCTCGGCGCCCAGGCCGACATACTCCACAAAGCCGCTCGACGCCGCGTAGGCCTCCGCCCCCGCCACGTCCACCGAGCCCAGCCCCGAGAACATCACCCGCGACACCCCCACCAGGCTCGTCGTCCCCGTCATGCCGTAGACGAACGCGATCCCGTAGAGGAAGAGCGCCGAGGCGAACGCGCCCAGGAAGAAGTACTTCATCGACGACTCCGCCGACGCGCTCGAGTGACGGAAGTAGCCCGCCAGGCAGTAGATCGGGATCGACATCAGCTCCAGACCCATGAAGATCGTGAAGAGATCCGCCCCGTGGTTCATCACCATCATCCCGACCACGCTGAAGAGCACCAGGCCGTAGTACTCTCCGCGCTCCAGGCGGTGGCTCTCCAGGTAGGCCGGCGCGATCAGCGCCGCCAGCGCCCCGCCCAGCAGCACCACCAGATCCAGCGTGAACCCGAAGCCGTCCATGTAGAGGAGCTGGCTCATCGCGAAGGCTTCCGTCCCCCGCGCGAGCAGATAGAGCGTGTCCAGCCCGGCCATCCCAAGCCCGATCACGCTCAGCCACGCCTGGTAGCGACGCGACATCGCGGAGCGCTGGAAGACCTCCAGCATCAACACCGCGATCCCGGTCACGGTCACCACCAGCATCGGCGCCAGGAGCCGTAGCTCGGCCAGAGAGATCTGAGAGATTCCGTTCATCGCCTCACCGCGTCCTTCGACGTCGCTCCGTTCCGGTCATCACCGCCGTGCATGCGCACGCTCACTGCTCCGACGGCTGCGCGCCGCCCTGAGGCGCGGCCGCGCCCCGGTGAAGCCGCTGAATTCGTTTCTTGCCCTCATCGTTCAGCTTGAAGCCACGCGAGCGGATCATCTCACGCACGCGCGCCTCATCCCCCGCCGAGGGGCGCGGCTTCGCCGCCTCCATCGAAGGCGCCGACGCCGCAGGCGCAGGCGACGCAGGCGCGCCCAGGTTCACCTGGGCCGAGAGCTGCATCACCTGCCGCTGCTCCGCCGTCAGCTTCGCCTGGATGCCCGGGCGCATCTGCTCCATGAAGGCGTCCACCGACGAGTGCATCCGGCTCATGAACACCTCCGGGAAGAGCCCCATCACGAAGCACATCACCAGGAGCGGCGTCATGTAGAGCACCTCGCGCACCCCGAGATCCTGCATCTTCGCGTTCTTCGGGTTCTTGATCGGGCCGAACATCACCCGCTGGAACATCCACAGCAGATACACCGCGCCGAAGATGACCCCCGAGGCCGCGATCCCCGCGAACACCAGCGCGTTGGCCTCGGGGCCCATCGCGCCCGACACCGACTCGAACCAGTAGGTCGCCTCACCGAAGTGCAGCACCTGGCTCTGGCTCGCCCCCATCAGGACCAGGAACTCGCCCACGAAGCCCGCCAGACCCGGCACGCCCGCGCTGGTGAACACGATGATCATGAAGAAGGTCGCAAACACAGGCGTCACCTTCGCCAGGCCGCCGAAGTCCGCGATGAGCCGCGTGTGGCGACGCTCGTAGATCACGCCCACCGCCAGGAAGAGGCCGCCCGTCGCGACGCCGTGCGCCAGCATCACGTACATCGCCCCCTCCACCGACTGCGGCGTCAGCGCCGCCAACCCCAGCATGCAGAAGCCCAGGTGGCTCACCGAGGAGTACGCCACCAGCTTCTTCACGTCCTCCTGCACCATCGCCACCACCGCCCCGTACACGATCCCGATCACCGAGAGGACCGCGATCCAGGGCGCGAACGTCACCATCGCCTCCGGGAACATCGGCATCGCGTAGCGCATCAAGCCGTAGGTCCCCATCTTCAGCAGCACGCCCGCCAGGATCACCGACCCCGCCGTCGGCGCCTGCACGTGCGCGTCGGGCAGCCAGGTGTGGAAGGGGAAGAGCGGCACCTTGATCGCGAAGGCCAGCGCGAACGCCCCGAAGAGCCAGTACTGCTCGCCCTCGCTCAGCGGCACCGCCATCAGCTCCGCCAGCGAGAAGGAGTACCCGCCGCCCGCCGTCACCGCGTCCGTGCCGAAGTACACGTAGAGGAGCGCGATCAGCATCAGGAGCGAGCCCACCATCGTGTAGAGGAAGAACTTCAGCGTCGCGTAGTGACGCTGCGCGCCGCCCCAGATCCCGATCATGAAGTACATCGGGATCAGCATCAGCTCCCAGAAGATGTAGAAGAGGAGCCCGTCCAGCGCCACCAGCGCGCCGATCATCCCGGCCTGGAGCACCAGGAGCGCGATCATGAACTCCTTCACCCGCTCCGTCACCGCCGAGAACGTGCTCAAGATCATGATCGGCTGCAGGAAGGTCGTCAAGAGCACCAGCCAGAGGCTGATCCCGTCGATGCCCACCGTGTAGCGCGCCCCCAGCCCGTCGATCCATCCGTAGGACTCGACGAACTGCATCGTCGGGAAGCGGCTGCTCACCACCGTCGCCGTCGTCGAGGAGAAGTCCGGGTCGTACTTCAAGAGCACCAGGCTCAGCGCGAAGGTCACCAACCCAAAGGTCAACGCCACCCCCCGGTGCAACCCGCTCTCCTCACGAGGCAGGAAGGCCGTCAAGATCGCTCCCAGGATCGGGAGGAAGATCAAGAGGGTCAGTATCGGCATCGACACTGTCATGAATCCGTCTGTGGCCTGCATCTCTAGCCTTCCTCCAACAAGCCGCGCCCCTGGGCGCGGCTCCTCGCTACTTGATCAAGAGCAGGAAGATGATCGCGCCCAGGCCCAGGACCACGTACCCCGCATAGCGCTGCACGTTGCCGTCCTGGAGACGCTTGCCGATCGCGCCCATCGACTCCATCACCCAGGCTGCGCCGTTCACCAGCAGCAGGTCGATCAGCACCTCGTCCACCACCTTGTGGAAGAAGCGGCCGATCAAGAGCGTGGGCTTCACGAAGAGGAGCGCGTAGAGCTCATCCACGTAGTACTTGTTGCTGAGTATCTTGTAGGGCAGCGAGGCGCGCTCGGCCACCGTCTTCGGCACGTCGCTCGGACGCGCGTAGAGCATCCAGGACGCCGCGATGGCCCCCAGCGCCACCACCACCGACACGCCCATCGTCACCCACTCCATCACGACCTCCTGATCGTGCTCGAAGCGGATCGAGAGCGCGTTCGCGCTGGGCGTGAACACCTGCTCCAGCCACGTGTGCAGGATGTGGTGGCTCATCGCCTCCCCGATCCCCGGGATCCAGTGCACCAGCCCGCCCAGGATGTGCGGCACGCCCAGGTAGCCGCCCACCGCCGAGAGCGCCGCCAGGATGATCAGCGGCATCGCCATCGCCGCCGGCGCGTCGTGCGGCGTCACACCGGCCGCCACACGGCTCTCGCCGTGGAAGGTCAGGAAGTAGAGCCGGAACATGTAGAACGCCGTCAGCCCCGCCGTCAGCACGCCCACGATCCACATCACCACGTGGAGCCCCGGCATCGGCGCCCCGGCGTGCACCTGGGCGAAGACGTTCCAGAGGATCTCGTCCTTGGAGAAGAAGCCCGCGAAGCCCGGCACGCCCGCGATGGCGATGCAGCCCACCAGGAAGGTCCAGTGGATGATCGGCATCGACTTGCGCAGCCCGCCCATCTTGCGGATGTCCTGCTCGTCGTGGAGCCCGTGGATCACCGCGCCAGCCCCCAGGAAGAGCAGCGCCTTGAAGAACGCGTGGGTCATCAGGTGGAACACACCCGCCGTCAGCGCCCCCGAGCCCACCGCCATGAACATGTAGCCCAGCTGCGACACCGTCGAGTACGCCAGCACCTTCTTGATGTCGTTCTGCACCACCGCGATCGTCGCCGCCATCAGCGCCGTCACCCCGCCCACCACCACCACGATCCACATCGTCGTCGGCGCCAGGATGAAGAGCGCGTTCATCCGCGCGATCAGGTAGACGCCCGCCGTGACCATCGTCGCCGCGTGGATCAGCGCCGACACCGGCGTCGGACCCGCCATGGCGTCGGGGAGCCACACAAAGAGCGGGATCTGCGCCGACTTGCCCGTGCACCCGATGAAGATGAAGATCGTCGCCGCCGTCGCGATGCCCATCAAGGGCCCCGCCGTCTCCGGCGTCGTCGCCAGCTGCGTGATCGCCTGGTAGTCCAGGCTCTCCGCCGCCGTGAAGATCAGGAACATCCCGATGATGAACGCGAAGTCGCCCACGCGGTTCACCACGAACGCCTTCTTCCCTGCGCTCGCCTTCGCGTCGTCGGTGTACCAGAACCCGATCAAGAGGTACGAGCAGAGCCCCACCCCCTCCCAGCCCACGAAGGTCAGCAGCATGTTGCCGCCCAGGACCAGGATCAGCATCGCGAAGCAGAAGAGGTTCAGGTACGTGAAGAAGCGCGCATAGGCCGGGTCATGGCTCATGTACCCGGCCGAATAGATGTGGATCAGCGTGCCGATGCCCGTGATGATCAGGATCATCACCGCCGAGAGCGGATCCAGGACGAACTTCGCCGGGATCTGGAAGTTCCCCACCCAGATCCACTTGAAGGCGTTGTACACGATGGGCTGATGGGCCATGTGCCCCTCCGCCGCCGGCGCCTCCAGCCCCATCAACGAGCCCACCGCCGAGATCGAGAAGAGGAACGCCAGCCCGATCGCCGCGCAGCCCACCAGGTTCACGATCGGGCGCGGCAGCTTCTGGCCGATCGTCCCGTTGATCACCGCCCCGATGGCCGGCGCCAGGATGATCGCCATCAAGATCGGGCTCGAGTACTCGCCGGTCGCCGGGTTGTAGGACACCCCGCTGGAGCCGACCACCCCGTTGAAGAGGCACATCAGCGTCGGCGCCAGCACCAGGAAGCCCAGCAGGTACATCCACCAGCTCGACCCGCCGCCGTGCTCACCGTGGCCGTGATCCCCGTGACCGCCGTGACCGTCTCCGTGGTCCCCGTGGCCGTGATCATCGTGCCCGTGATCGTCGTGGTCGCTCGCGCCCATCGCGAACATCGGTATCATGGATCGTACCCCTCGCTCAGTTCTTCAGCAGGTTCCCATCGTCCACGTTGATGTGGCGACGGTGCCGGAAGATCGACAGGATGATCGCCAATCCCACAGCGGCCTCGGCCGCCGCCAGCGCGATCACAAAGAACGACATCACGTGGCCGTCCAGATCCAGCGCGCCCAGCGCGCCGGTCCGGTAGCGGCTGAACGCCAGGAAGGTCAGGTTCACCGCGTTCAACATCAGCTCGATGCACATAAAGAGGATGATCGCGTTGCGCCTCAGCAACACGCCTACCCCGCCGATCGCGAAGATCGCCGCGCTCAGGATAAGATACCACTCCAGCGGGACCGACCCTTCCATCTCGTGCTCCCCGACAACGTCCAGGCGACCCAGGCCGCCGCTCTCTCAGAGGCGACGCTTGGCGATCACTACGGCGCCGATCACCGCCGCCAGCAGCAACACACCCGTCACCTCGAACAAGAAGACCCACTTTCCAAAGATCGAGCGTCCCACCCACTCCACCGTCCCGAAGCGCTCCCAGAGGGCCACGCTCCGCGCCAGCTCAGGCGCAGGACGCCACGTCTTCGACGCCGCGTCGTACGTCCCCGCTGCCCGCCCCTCCTGACCGCCGACCCACACCTCCTCGCAGTGATCCCCCTCGACGCCCGCCCGCGCCTCGCTGCAGGCCACCTCGTCGGCGCCGGGCACCGCCACCAGGCGGCTCAACCCCGGATACGCCGTCTGGGGCGACCCCGGCTCCCCCGACCCCAGCGTCGTGATCCCGAAGGCCACCGCGCCGAAGAGGAAGATCGCCCCGCCCGCCGTGATGAACTTCGAGAGCGTGAAGCGACGCTCGCCCAGCTCGTCATCACCCAGGTTCAAGAGCATGATCACAAAGAGGAAGAGCACCATGATCGCGCCCGCGTACACCATCACCTGAATCACCGCCAGGAAGGGCGCGTTCAGGAGCGCGTACACCCCCGCCATCATCAGCATCGTCGACACCAACGAGAGGGCGCTGTGGATCGGGTTCCGCAACGTCACGACGAGCAGGCTCGACACCACGATGCTGAAAGCGAGGATGAGGAAAAAAATGGTCTCTGATGCCATAGTTGTCGCCTGACCAACGCTCCTCGATCGGTCCTCCCCCACGCAGGGGGCCTCGCGCGGTGTACTGCTCGCCGCGACAAAATGACTCCCGGGTGACCGCCGATGCATCCACCCAACCGCTGCGCGCCGACCCCTCTCGACGGGGCCGCCGACACCTCCCAGGACCATCGGCCCCGGCGCTGTCGGCCTCGCAACGACCGCGTTGTCTCTACCAGACAGCCCCCCAAAAGGCAAGCAGCAACGACGCCCCCGACACCCCGCGCGCAAGACACAAAAAACCCCGGCGACCACGTGATCGCCGGGGCTCTCCCCCTGTCCGCCCGCGCACCTCACCAGTGCGGATACGGACACCCGCCCTGCTTCACGTGCAGGTAGAACTCCTCCGGATACTTCAGCACATACGAGCGCACCGCCATCGCCACCGCGTCACCGAAGGGGCAGATCGTGTTCCCCTCCATGTTGTTGCAGATCTCCAGCAGCAGCTCCACGTCCCGCTCGGTGCCCGTGCCGGCCTCGATGCTGTCCAGCACCCGCGCCGTCCAGCCCGAGCCCTCGCGGCACGGCGTGCACTGACCGCACGACTCGTGGTGGTAGAAGTGCGCCAGGTTCGCCGCCACGCGCACCATGCACACGTCCTCGTCCATCACCAGCGCGCACCCCGTCCCAAGCATCGTCCCGCGCGGGCGACCGCCCGGCCACGAGAGCGAGTCGGTCCAGAGCTGCTCGTCCACCCACTCCGGACGCTTCGACGCCGACGCCGCGCCGTGCGACATCATCGAGTCAAAGTCCATCCGCACCCCAAGCTCCTCCGGCGTCAGCACAGGGCACGACGCGCCGCCCGGGATCACCCCCTTGATCTTCTTCGGCTTCCCGTCCTTGCCCAGGCGCGGCCCACCCGCGAACTCGTCGCTGAAGATCAGCTCCTCCAGCGTCACCCCGTGGGACGCCTCGAAGACCCCCGGGCGACGCACGTGGCCGCTCACCCCGTACATCTTCGGGCCGCCGTTGCGCTCGCAGCCCTGCTCCGCCCACCACTCCCCGCCGCGCTCGATGATCGTCGGCACCGCCGCGATCGTCTCCACGTTGTTCACGATCGTCGGGCACGAGAAGAGCCCCACCACCGCCGGGAACGGCGGCTTCATCCGCGGCTGACCCGCCTTCCCCTCCAGCGCCTCGATCAGCGCCGTCTCCTCACCGCAGATGTACGCCCCGGCGCCCATGTGGACGTACATGTCGTACGTCAAGCCGCTGCCCAGGATGTTCTCCCCCAGCAGCTTCGCACGGTACGCCTCGTCGATCGCCCGCTGCACGCGGTGCGCCTCCTGGAACATCTCGCCGCGGATGAAGACGTAGCACGCGCGCATCCCCAGCGCCCAGCCCGTGATGATGCACCCCTCCACCAGACGGTGCGGGTCCAGCTCCATCAAGAGGTGGTCCTTGAAGGTCCCCGGCTCGCCCTCGTCGGCGTTGATCACCAGGTACTTCGGCACGTTCGACTCGCGCGGCAGGAAGCCCCACTTCACGCCCGTCGGGAAGCCTGCGCCCCCGCGGCCGCGGAGGTTCGACTTCTTCACCTCGTCGATGATCGCCGCAGGCTCCATCTGGAGCGCCTTGCGCAGCGCCGCGTAGCCGCCGCGCTTCTCGTAGCTCCCGATCGTCCAGCTCTCGGGCACCCCCACCGCCGACGTCAGAATCTTCTCCATCGCCACCTTCGCTCCTCGCTGGGCGCCTGCCGACGCGCGCCGCCTCTCAACCCTGAACAGGAACCCCGCGACCCGCGCGCAGCGAGTCCAGGAGCGCGTCCACCTCGGGCCACGTCCCGTCCTCACGGCGCGCGCCCAGGCACCCCGTGTAATCTTCGTTGCACTGCAGCATCGGCCCCTTGTCGCACGCCGCCAGGCACTCCGCCTCGCTCAACGTGAAGAGCCCGTCACCCGTCGTCTCGCCTCGCTCCACCTCAAGGCGCGCCTCCAGGTACTCCAGCAGCCCGTAGGCCCCCATCACCGCGCACGAGATGCTCTTGCACACCTGCAGGTGATAGCGGCCCACCGGACGCTTGTTGTACATCGTATAGAACGTCGCCACATGGAGCACCTTCGACGTCGGCAGGCTCAGCCGCGACGCCACATACTCCATCGCCTCCAGCGACACATAGCCGAACTCGCGCTGCGCCAGGTGCAGCGTCGGCAAGAGCGCCGCGCGACGGTGATCCTCCGGGTAGCGCCCCAGAATGCTCTGGAACTCCTGCTCGCCCTGCTCGGAGAAGTGCAATGTCATCTCTCTCTGGACCTCTCGCTCTCGTGACCCCGCCTCCGAAAAGCCCCGCTCAAGCGATGACCTCTCTAAGCCGCAGGGTGCGCCCTGTCAAGCGACGCACATGTGTGCCGACTTCAACCCACTCAGCGACGACCGCGCGGACCGCCCGAACGACCGCCGCCGCCACCGCTGCGCCCGCCGCCCGAGCGACCGCCGCCCATACGACCACCCGAGCGCTCGCTGCTCCCCGGACGACCGCCCCGACGCTCGCCCCGGTCACCCCGGTCGCCCCGGTCCCGGTCGCCCCGATCCCGCTCGCCGCGCTCGCGGCCCCCGCGGTCCTCGCGCCCGCCCCGGTCCCGGCCGCCCCGGTCGCCCCGGTCCCGACCCCCGCGATCATCACGCCCCCCGCGCTCGCGGCCGCCGCGATCCTCGCGGTCACCCTCGCGGCTGCCCTCGTCCGGCACGTGGACCCCCACCGCCGCCGCCCAGCACTGGCCGCGCAGCAGCGCCTCCACCAGCTCCGCCTGCGTGCCCACCGGCTCCGAGAACACCGTCGCGCCGATCCCCAGCTCGTCCCCGCCCCGGTAGTCCGAGCCGCCCACCTGCGGCAGCCCCATCGAGAGCGCCGCCTCCACCGCGAACGCGTTGCGACCCGACGAGAGCCGCGGCACATAACCCTCCACCGCCGCCAGCCCCTCCAGCCCGAAGAGGTGATCCCCCATCGGCCACGCCAGCTCCAGATCGTAGGGCGTCGCCGCCACCACCGCGCCGCCCCGGCTGCGGAAGTGATCGATCACCGCCTGGGCGTTGGCCTTCCCCGTCGCCGTCAGCGCGCGCCACTCCTCGCACACAAACGCGTCGTCCAGCTCCCGCGGGAAGCAGAGCAGCACGCCGCGATCCGTCGGCAGCTCCACGCCCACAAAGACCTTCACCCCCTGACCGCGCCCCGCCTCCACCAGCGCAGGCGCGCAGCGCGACGCGCCGCGCTCCACGAACGCCACGCCGTCCAGCCCCACATCGACAGCGCGACGCAGGATCTCCTCGGGCGTCGCGGCTACACCTGCGCTGAAGTGGGAATGCACGTGCATGTCAATCAACATCATAACTCATCGCTCCTGCTTGACGCTCGTCAGACACCCTGCGTAGACGCTCCGCCCCCAGCGTGCCGGGCAGGTTCTAACACGCCTCCTCCGCCCCGGCAACCGCAAAGCAGGACACTTCAAGGCGCTGCCTCGCCGTGGCCCGCGTAGATCACCACCGCGTCCAGATCAAAGCCCCGCGACGGCGGCCCCGACGGCCCGTTGCTGGTCCGCAGATCCCGCACCCGCACGTAGCGCGCGCGCCCCACCCCCACCGTCGCGAGATCGAAGCCATCTCCCCCCGCAGCCCCCGGCGCCGTGGCGTCCTCCACCTCCTCCGCAGGCCACACCTCCCCGACCCCCGCGCACCCTGCCCACGGCCACCCCGCCGCCGGATCGCAGGGGAAGGTGAACCACCGCGCCCCGTCCAGGCTCACCGACACCTCGCCAAGCTCCGCGTACGTCACCTCACCGAACGCGAACGCGTTCTCCAGCACCGCGAGGTCGTCACCCGGGCAGTCCACCACCTCCCGCTCCAGCGCCACCACCACCTCCCCGCCCCACCCCAGCGAGAGCACGTCCAGGCTCCCCTCCCCCGGCGCGCCGCCGACCGGCGCCCCCAGCGCCTGCGCCGGCTCCCCATACATCCCCCCCTCCCCGCGCCGCAGCGACACCACCGACGCCCCATAGCCGCCGGGACCCGCCGGACAGCTCGCCGGACCCTCGAAGACCCGCGGGTCCCACTCCGCCTCCGCGGCGTCCTCGCCGCACCCCGCCGCCAGCGCGCAGAAGAGTAGAAAGTATAAATATTTTATATGTTTTTTAATTTTTTCTTTAGGGGTTTTCGGGTCGCCTCCGGCGGCTGGGGGAAGCTCCCCCAGACCCCCATCTACGGCGCTCCGCCTCATCGCTGACATCCTGCGCACCACCACGTCCCTCGACCTCCCAGCTGCGCTCGCGTCACGACGCCCTCGCAGCGTCGGCAGCGCTCACCCTCTCGCGCATACACCGCAAAGCCCTCCGGCGGCGCGCCCTCGCTGACAAAGCGTATCTCCTCGGTCTCCCCCTCTGCGGTGATCACCGCGTCACACGCCGCCCAGAGCCCCTCCCCAAGCGCCGCCCACGCCTCGGGCTCCAGCGACCCCACCGGGCGATGCGGCGCGATCCCCGCACGCCACAGCCCCTCGCACGCCACGATGTTCCCCACCCCGCCGACGCGGCGAGGCTCCAGCAGGGCGGCCTTGACGGCGCTGCGCGCGGAGCGGAGCTGCGCCGCCAGCGCCTCCCCCGAGAGCACCCCCGGCCACGGCTCCGGCCCAAGCTCCCCCACCGCCCCCGCCTCCTCGCCGCGGCGCACCACCGTCACATGACCCAGGCGCCGCCGGTCGATCACCCCCACCGGCAGCGCCCCGTCCGCCCAGCGCCACGCCACCCGCACCGACCGCTCCTCTCCGGCGCCCACGCGGATCACCTTCCCCGTCATCCGCAGGTGGATCACCGCCGCGTGCGCCTCGAAGCCAAGCACCACCTGCTTGCCCCAGCGCTCCACCGCCTCCAGGCGCTGCCCCACCAGCGCCTCCACCCCAAGGCCCCGGAGCACCGCCGGGTCGCCCACCTCCACCCCGGCCACCTCGCGCCCAAGCGCCCACCGCGCCACCGCGCGCCGCATCACCTCCGCCTCGGGCAGCTCCGGCATGACCCCTCAAGGCTCCGCGTCAACGGCGGGGATCTCGCGCAGCGTCGCCGCGCGCCACACCTGGATCTCGCGCTTGAGCTGCTCCAGCACCTCCGCCTCCTCCTTCGCCCGGTCCTCCAGCTCCCCCGGATCGTCCGCCAGGTTGTAGAGCTCAAAGCGGTTCGGGCCGATGGTCCAGATCAGCTTCCAGGGCCACGCGATCATCGACTTCTGGGGGTGCTGCTGCACCGTGACCTTCTCCGAGAAGACTGGCGGGTGCGGGAAGTCCAGCCCGTAGAGGTACGGCACCAGCGACACCCCCTGGAGGCGCACATGCGAGGGACGATCCACCCCCGTCAGCTCCAGCACCGTCGGGAGCACGTCGATGTTGCCCACCGGCTGCTCCAGCACGCGAGGCTGCACCCCGGGCCCCTGCATGATCAGCGGCACCTTCAAGAGGTTATCGTAGAGCGTCTGCCCGTGGTACTGGAGCCCGTGATCCAGCGCCGGGTCCAGCCCCTCCCCGTGATCCGAGGTCACGATCACCACCGTCACCCCAAGCTCACCCCGGCTCCGCAGCCCCTCCAGGAGCCGCGCGATCTGGATATCGGTGAAGAGGATCTCTTGATCGTAGACATCGAAGATCGTCGGCCCGAAGCTGGGCAGGTCGTCGTGGCGGACATAGCCGGAGTGGGGATCGCCGTAGTAGGCCCAGACGAACCAGGGCTGGCTGGCGGGCAGCTCCGCGATGGTCTCGTCGAAGTAGCGCAGCGCCTGATCGGTCACCAGATCCGAGGTCCGGTTCCAGTGCACCGGGTCGCGCTCCCGGACCGCCGTCACGTCATAGCGCTCAAACCCCTGCGAGAACCCGTAGAGGGGCACGAGGTAGCCGATGGAGTGGAAGGCCGCCGTGTGGTAGCCCGCGTCCCGCAGCAGCTCCGCCATCGTCACGTTCTCGGGGAGCACGACAGGCCAGGAGCCGCTGGTGCGCTTCAGCTCCGAGAAGTAGCGCCCGGTGATGAGGCTCGGCACCGAGAAGCGGGTCATGGGCCCCTGGGCCCGGGGCTCCGCGAAGCGGACGCCCTGGGCGGCCAGCGCGTCGAGGTTGGGGGAGGTCTGCCGGTCGTAGCCGTAGCACCCCAGGTGGTCGGCACGGAGGGTGTCGATGGTGATGAGCAGGACGTTGGGGCGCTCCACCGCGGGGCCCGCCGAGGCGCGCAGGCGCGCCTTGACGTCCACCTGCGGCCCGGACGCGGGGAGGGGCACGGCGGCGGCGGTGAGGCGGAGATCCCCCTCGAAGCAGTCGTCATCCAGGCCGTTGTTGGCGATCTCGGCCATGGCGGGGGAGATCGCGGCGCTCTGGTCGTTGCAGTCGCAGACCTCGACGCAGAGGGCGCGGGCGTAGCCGTCCCCGTCCCCGTCCAGGAGGTGCTGGAGCTGCTCGGCGGGCCAGCGCAGGGCGGCGCCCCGCTGGGCGAGCCCCTCGACGGCCTCGGCGGCGCGCCGGGGCGTCCAGGCGGCGGCGACGGAGGACGCGAGGCCCAGGGCCAAAAGGAGCGGGAGGGCGACGCGGACGAGGCGAGGCGTCCGCAGCAGGCACCACCAGGCCAGCGCCAGCGTCGCGGCCCAGGCGCCGAGGACGCCGAGGGGGCGGTAGTCGATGGCGGAGAGGATGATGCCCTTCCACCAGACGTACCACCCGGCGCCTGCGCCGCCGACCAGGAGGAGGACGACGCCGAGGAAGGCCAGGATCTTCCACCACGAGTAGCCCAGCGACCACACCCGCCAGATGATCGGCAAGAGGGGCTGCGCCCCCAGCACGACCAGCGGCACCAGCGCGCAGCTGCCCCAGGTCATCAGGGCGGAGGCGCCCAGGACGGAGGCGTCGCTCAGCAGCCCCTCGCACACCCCGGCGGCGAGTCCAGACGCAAAGAGCGAGGCTGACACCACCCGAAGGCGGTGCCGCTCTCGCTCTCCCTGCGTCTCAGGCAACCCGCCCACGCGTGCTCCCTGGATGGGGGTCTGGGGGGGCTCCCCCCAGCCGCCGGTGGGCAGCCCGAAACCACTTATATACGGGGTTAGTTATTGGGTTAGCGGGGGGTTGATGGGTTGGGGGTTGG
>CAUJGC010000330.1 GCA_963169075.1 Myxococcota bacterium | reverse complement strand
CCCCCCCCCCCCCCACCCCATTTTATCCGCGGAGGTGCCAGGCGCGGGGGTGGAGGAAGGCCTTGATGCCGTAGTGGGAGAGGGTGAGGCCGACGCCGGAGTGTCCGCGGCCCGACCAGGGCAGGCGCGGGCTGACGCGGTCGCAGCAGTTCCAGTAGGCGGTGCCGGTGCGGACGTCGCGGAGGATGGCCTCGGCGCGGTCGCGGGTGGCG
Source organism: Myxococcota bacterium (assembly GCA_963169075.1). Classification (GTDB taxonomy): domain Bacteria; phylum Myxococcota_A; class Bradymonadia; order Bradymonadales; genus CAUJGC01. The sequence goes on along the minus strand of CAUJGC010000330.1, from coordinate 2,699 downwards.
GAGTAGACGGCGGCGGTGAGGCCGTACGCGGTGTCGTTCATGAGGCGGGCAGCCTCGGCGTCGTCCTGGACGCGCTGGATGCCGATGATGGGGCCGAAGGACTCGTCGCGCATCACCTTCATGGAGTGGTCCACCTCGGTGAGGACGGTGGGGGCGTAGAAGGCGCCGGGGCCCTCGATGCGCTTGCCGCCTGCGCGGAGGGTGGCGCCGCGGGCGACGGCGTCTGCGACCTGATCATCGAGCACGTCGAGCTGCGCGCGCCGGGTGAGGGGGCCGATGTAGGTGCCCTCCGCGGTGGGGTCGCCCACCTTGAAGGCGGCGACCTCCTTGAGGAAGGCGTCCACGAAGGCGTCGTAGACGCGGGTGTGGACGTAGATGCGCTCGACGGCGCAGCAGGACTGACCCGCGTTGTAGAAGGCGCCGTCTGCGAGGCCCGCCGCGACAGCGGCGGGGTCCGCGACGTCGTCGGTGACGTAGGCGGGGTCCTTGCCGCCCAGCTCCAGCTGGACCTTGGGGAGGTGTCCGGCGACCTGCTGGTTGATGTGCTTGCCGGTGCCGTAGGAGCCGGTGAAGAAGAAGCCGTCGAGGGGCTGCTCCAAAAGGAGCTGCCCGACGTCGCCGCCGCCGACGATCACGGGGAAGACCTCCGCCGGGATGCCCGCGGCCACGGCGAGCTTCTGAATGGCGAGGCCGGTGAGGGTGGCGTACTCGGAGGGCTTGTAGAGGACGGCGCTGCCGGTCATCAGCGCGGGGAAGTAGACGTTGGAGCCGACGAAGATCGGGTAGTTCCACGCGGAGATGTTGGCGATCACCCCGAGCGGCTCCTGGGTGATGCGCTCCTCCAGGCCGGCCTCGCTGAGGACGGTCTCGGGGGCGACGGCGGCGTCCACGTGCTCCAGGAAGAAGGCGAGTCGGGCGAGGGTGCCGTTGAGCTCGTTGCGCGACTGCTGGAGGGGCTTGCCGACCTCCGAGGTCAGGGTGGCCGCCAGCTCCTCCAGGCTCGCCTTGAGGCCTTCCCCGAGGGCGGCGAGCCGGGCCTTGCGCTCCGCGAGGGGGAGGGCGGCCCAGGCGGGCTGGGCCTGGCGCGCGGCCTGGACCTTGGCGGCGATGGTGTCGGCCGTGTCTGCGGCGAGCGCGGCGATGACGGCGCCCGTGGCGGGGTTGCGGACTTCGAGCATGGTGACCTCAGAGGCGGAGGTGGATCGGTGGGCGCCGCGCCCGGCGCCCGCTGCGGGGAGGATATGCACGGGGTGAGGTGGGTTGTCTACATGTTGCGGGGCGCTTGACCTGCGGGGTGGGGAGCCCTAGCTTCGGCGGGCGTGTCGGGCGCGTCTCTGGGCGGCGCGTGCCGCGGGAGCACATGGGAGGTCGTACCGTGGGTTTTCTGGATAGCTTCAAGGGGACGCTGGCGCTCTGGCAGCCGAGCCCTGCGGAGGTGGAGACGGCGCAGGCGACGCGCCAGCGGCTGCGCGTGGTGCGTGCGTTCGCGCTGGTGGAGCTGGCGCTCTCGAACCTGGCGGCGGTGCTGGCGCCTGTGGCGGTGGTGCTCTATGGGATGGGGCTGCTGGAGAAGCTGATGACGGTCTGGTACTTCCTGATCGCGCCGGCGGTGCTCTCGGGGGCTGCGCTGCACATCTTCCACGCGCGGGCGTCCCGCCGGGCGTGGAGCCCGGCGCTTGGGGAGCTGGCGACGTGGAGCGTCTTCCCGGTGGGGACGACGATCTTCTTGATGTACCTCACCTTTCAACGAGGCGCTGCGGCGGCCTGAACCTGACGCGCGAGGTGGGAGATGGCGAAGTTTGACGTCAAGGAGGGGGCGCTCTGGGGGTTGATGCTGCTGGCGGCTGGGGGGCTGCTCTACGCGGGGTTCCTGCAAGGCGAGGTGAAGCTGGGCGGCGAGGCGCCGCCGCTGGCGCTGCGCGGGGAGTCCGGCGAGGTGGTGGATATCCAGGGGGATCGAGGGAAGGTGGTGGTGCTGAACTTCTACGCCACCTGGTGCCCGCCCTGCCGCGCCGAGATCCCGGACTTCGCGCGGGTCTGGAGCGCGGAGGAGGCGCGAGGGGATGTGAAGCTCTACGGGGTGGTCTTTGAGTCGGGGACGCCTGAGGAGTCGGTGGCGAAGTCGCGCCAGATGGGCGTCAACTACCCGATTCTACAGGGGAATGGCCCCGTGGCCGAGCGTTATGTGCTGCGCTCGTACCCGACGACGGTGATCATCGATCCGCACGGGCACCTGGTGGACCGGGTCGAGGGGACGCTGAGCGAGGGGGAGCTGCGCGAGCGCATCGAGGCGGCTCGCGCAGGGCACGATCACTGAGCGCGCCGCGTCGCCGCGCTCACCACTTGCTCGTCCACTCCCACTCGGACTCGCCGTTGGCGTCGGGGCTCGGGAGGCGGTGGAACTTGATGAGGTTCGTCTCGTCCCCGATGGGGAGGCCCATGACGATGATCACCTCGTCGCCGGGGGCGCAGTGGCGCTCCTCGGTGAGGAGGCGCTCGACGGCCTCGACGATGTCGTGGAAGGACTCTTTTTCGGGGATGTAGACGGGTGTGGTGCCCCAGTAGAGGGCCATGCGCTGGAGGATCTCCATGCGGGGGGTGCAGGCGATGATCTCCTTGGAGGGGCGCATCATCATGACGCGGCGCGCGGTGGAGCCGGAGTTGGTGAAGACGACGACGGCCTTGACCTCCAGCTCGTC
>CAUJGC010000329.1 GCA_963169075.1 Myxococcota bacterium | reverse complement strand
GGGGACACCGACCTCCCTCGCTTTGCTCGCTCGCCACCCGACCTCGCTCGCTTTGCTCGCTCGCCAGCGACCCGTCGGTGTCCCCCCGTCACGGGGGGGACCGGGGGCGTTCGTCTGGCCGAGCAGGCCAGACGTTCCGCCCCCGGGGGGGTTGTCGCCTCCCGCCTCCTCCGCTACGATGGAGGCGGACGACGGCGCCTGGGCGCGCCATCAAGCGGCTGGGAGAGAGCATGACTTCTGGGTGGTGGGTGCGCGTCTTGTGTCTCGTGGCGTGTCTCGTGGCGCTGGGGGCCTGCTCAGACGACTCGCCGCAGGGCGGCGGGCAGGTGGCGGACGCCGGAGGGAACAACGGCGGCGCAGACGCCGGGGACACCCAGGACGCCGCGACGGACAGCGGCGAGGAGGTGGGGGAGGACGCGGGGGAGGACGCGGAGGCGCCGATCAGCTGCGAGCCCAACGCCATCATCCGCTGCGTCGTCGAGAACAGCAAGGCCATCGAGCAGTGCAACTTCCGCGGCAACGACGTCTTCCAGGCCGAGTGCGCCGGGCAGGCCGTGTGCCGCGAGGGCGCCTGCGTGGACGTGGCCTGCATCCCCGGCACCCGCCGCTGCCTCGACGACAGCTCGCCCGTGGTGTGCAACGAGGCCGGGAGCGAGTTTGAAGCGCAAGCCACTTGCGAAAACGGCTCCATCTGCACCGAAGGCGTCTGCCTCGACCCCTGCCGCCTGGCCGAAGAGAGCAACTCCTACGTCGGCTGTGACTACTGGCCCGTGGAGCTGGACAACAACCTCCTCTTCGACGAAGACGAGACCTCCACCCCCGAGTCCCCCTTCGCTGTCGTCATCGCCAACCCCAGCCCCGACCCCGCCCGCGTCACCGTCTTCACCCCCGAGGGCGGCGTCCACGACGCCATCCCCGAGGTCTACATCCCCGTCGGCCTCATCGACCCCCGCTTCATGTCCACCACCGTCTACACCGAGGTCCTGGACGGCGGCGGACAGCGCGTCGGAGACCCCCTGGAGGGCCCCCTGGAGGGCGTCGTCGTCCCCCCCGGCGGACAGCTCCAGGTCCTCTTCCCCCGACGCCAGCCGCCCCCCTTCGAGACCTCCGTGACCCGGATCGCCTGGCACGTCCAGTCCGATCGCCCGGTGGTCGCCTACCAGTTCAACCCCATCTGCTGCAACTACAGCTTCACCAACGACGCCTCCATCCTCCTCCCCCGCGGCGCCCTCACCGAGAACTACGTCGCCTTGACCTACCCCACCTGGACCCGCTCCTCGGTGGACTCCCTCCCCGCCACCCTCACCGTCGTCGCCGTCGAGGACGACACCGCCGTGGAGGTCCGCCTGCGCGACCCCCGCATCCGCCCCGACGTCGGGGGCCTCCTCACCCCCGACGCCGACGGCGTCCTCCGCGTCACCCTCCAGCGCCAGGAGGTCCTCAACATCGAGACCTCCGCCCAGACCCCCGAGGTCGATCTCACCGGCTCCTTCATCACCGCCTCGCGCCCCGTCGCCGTCTTCGGCGGGCACGCCTGCACCAACATCCCCATCAACATGTCCGCCTGCGACCACGTCGAGCAGCAGCTCTTCCCCAGCGAGACCTGGGGCCAGAACTACATCGCCGCACCCCTCAAGCTCCGCGGCACCGGACAGCGCACCCGCGAGGCCACCTACTGGAAGCTCCTCGCCAGGCTCGACGGCACCGAGATCACCCTCGACCGCGCCTTCAACGACCTCGAACCCCTCCCCCAGTCCGGCGCGGGCGTCGCCAACTGCCGCGACAAGCTCATCTCCAACACCACCCTCCGCCTCGACGCCGGAGAGTCCTGCGAGTTCGGCACCCGCGTCGGCTTCGGCATGAACGGCGACCAGCCCTTCCTCGTCGGCGCCTTCATGAGCGGACAGGAGTCCACCGGCAACGTCTCCTTCGGCAACCAGGCCGGCGACCCCGCCTTCTTCCTCCTCCCCCCCCAGGAGCAGTTCCGCTCCAACTACCCCTTCCTCACCCCCGCCACCTACGCCCTCGACTACGCCACCGTCATCGCACCCCAGGGCACCCGGATCACCCTCGACGGCGCCCCCGTGGACCTCACCGCCGTGGACCACGAGCTCATCACCACCCAGGGCTACATCCGCGCCCACATCCCCCTCGACGACGGACCCCACTTCATCGAAGGCTCCGCACCCTTCGGCCTCATCGTCTACGCCTACGACGACTTCGTCTCCTACGCCTTCACCGGCGGCCTCAACCTCGCCAAGCTCTCCGATCGGTGACCATGCCCATCCTCTCGGTCGCGCCCGACGTGGACCTCTACTACGAGGTCCACGGTCAGGGCCCCGCGGTCATCCTCTTCAACGGCCTCAGCCAGACCACCATGAACTGGCTCACCCAGTCCAAGCGGCTGGCGCGGCGCTACACCGTCGTCTGCTTCGACGCCCGCGGCCAGGGCAACACCTCCATCAAACCCGGTCCCCTCCTCCCCGACGCCCTCGTCGCGGACGTCGCCGCCCTCATGGACGCCCTCCGCCTCCCACGCGCCCACATCTGCGGCTTCTCCTTCGGCGCGCGCCTCGCCCTCGCCTTCGCCGCCCAACACCCCCACCGCGTCGATCGCCTCATCCTCACCAGCCTCGCCGTCGGGGACGACCCCGTCCAGCGCCTCATCGTCCGCTCCTGGGTCGAGGTCCTCGACCGCGGCGGCCTCGAAGCCATGACCTGGTGCGCGCTCCCCCACATCTTCGGCCGCGCCTTCATCGAGCGCTACGAGCGCCAGATGCCCCACTTCGTCCGCGCCACCCTCCAGCGCAACCGCCCCGAGGGCATCCGCGCCGTCCTCGAAGCCCTCGCCCGCTTCGGGGACCTCCTGGAGGACGCCCGGCGCGTCACCGCACCCACCCTCCTCCTCGCCTCCGCCGACGACCCCCTCGCACCGCCCGAGAGCTGCCGCGCCGTCCAGCGCGTCATCACCGACGCCCGCCTCGAGATCTTCCAGGGCTCCGGGCACACCCTCCCCATCGAGCGCCCCCAGGAGTGGCGCGAGCTGGTCGAGGCCTTCATGGACATGTCCGAGTGGGGAGACGCCCTCAGAGCGCCCGGTCTGGCTTCCGGCGGTTCCGACCCGTGAACGGCTCGATCCGCGCCGCGAACTCCTTGTAGCGATCCCCCTCACGCCACGCCGGCGCCATCACCAGCATCGTCGTCGAGCGACCCCGCCGACCCTCCTTCCGACGCGTCTGGAGCACCCCGATGTCCAGGAAGAACGTCAGCGTGTTCTCAAAGGCTGGCTTGGAGAGCGTCTCGCTGTACTGGCAATCCCCTTGCAAAAAGGCCAGATCCCCCGCCTTGAGCAGCTCCTTCAAGAAGTCCTTCTGATCCACCCCCTGCTCCGGGTCCGCCTGCGCGATCTGACCCAGGTGACGCGCCGTGAAGGCGTAGGGCTCGATGTAGGGCAAGAGCAGCGTCCGGAAATACTCCAGCCCCGCAGGGTACGGGTCCGGGTAGCGGATCACCTGCGCCTCCATATCCAGCTCCACCCAGCCGCGACGGATGAACACGTCCAGCGCCCGACCGAACGACGCCTTGAACTGCGTCTGCTCCACGTCGTCGATCGAGCGCTCCTTGTAGAAGAACTCCTGCTTGAAGAGCCGCGAGAGGAAGAGCGAGCGCTCCTGCGCCTCCTGCAGCGGCACCTCGTGCTCGCCACCCTCACGCACGATCCCCGCCGCCAGGAGCGCCGGCGCCACGAAGAAGTGGATGATGTTGTTCTTGTAATAGTTCAGATCCGGCCGCTTCTTGTCGTTCAGCGCGTAGAGCCGCTCCCCGTGCACCTCCTGGATGTCCACCATGTGGTTCTCCTGGAGGAGCTTCAACGCCTGGTGCAGCACCGGCTCCACCGCACGACCCAGCGCCAGCTGATCCTCCCGGCGCGCCTGATCGTCCCGAGGCGGCGGATGCACACCCTCCCGGATCGCGTGGAAGAGCCCACGCGCCTCGCTCCGCTCCAGCGCCTCCGCCAGCGGCGTCGTCAGCCGCGCGCTCCCCTCGTCGTGCGGGTCGATGAGGTAGTGCAGCAGGAAGCCCGCCTCGATCAAGAAGCGCTCCCCGCTGATCCCCTTCCCCGGCGCCGTCATCAACACCGTCGCCGCCAACGCCGAGGGCGTCACCGGCGTCACCTCCGCCACGTCGTACATCACCCGGTGCGCCAGCCGCACCGTCAGGCGCTGCAGCTGCTCCTCCGTCGCGTCCTCACGCGGCACCGCGTAGCGCGCCATATACTCCGAGAGCTTGATAGGCTCTGCAAATTCGATATAAACTCGACCATAATTCGAGATGAGCACCGAGGAGGCCTTCAGCAGCGACGCCGCGCTCTCCTCCTTCTTCTCCCCGCCCTTCGCCTCGCGGCTGTAGCTCGACCCCTCGATGATCTTCTCGTAGCCGATGGAGATCGGCTGGAAGACCAGCTTCTCGAAGCTCCCCGAGAGCGAGGCGTCCAGGATCATCCGCACCATCCCGTACTTCGGCTTGATCAGCTTCCCGGTGCGCGAGCGCGTCCCCTCCGGGAAGAACTCGATCATGAAGCCCTCCTCCAGCAGCTTCACCAGGTAGTGCTTGAAGACCGCCCCGTAGATCGGGTCCCCCTTGAAGGTCCGCCGCAGGAAGAACGCCCCGCACCGCCGGAAGAGCGGGCCCGCCGGCCAGAACGAGAGGTTGATCCCCGCCGCGATGTGCGGCGGGATCAGCCCCCGCTCGTAGAAGACGTAGCTCAAGACCAGGAAGTCGATGTAGCTCTTGTGGCTCGGGACCAGGATCACCCGGCTGTCACGAGCCACCTCCCGCAGGCGCTGGAGCCCGTCCTCATCGACGTGGAAGCCGCGGTAGATCAGGTAGAAGATCGGAGAGAGGATCGCCCCCAGCGTCTTGATCCCCAGGAGCGTGAAGTCGGCGGCGATCTCGTCCAGCTGCGCCTTGGCCCGGCCCTTCAGCGCGCTCTCCGGGAAGTAGTGCTCCAGCGACGCCTTGCGCACCGCGTCCACCAGCGCCGGCTTGCGCAGCACCTCCGCCTTCAGCGTCCGCGTCTGCTTCAGCGGCGGACCCATGATGACCTGGCGCTCCTGCGCCAGCGTCTCCTCCAGGCGCTGGCGCAGCAGCTCCGCCGCCTCCGCCATGTCCGCCTCCGGGTACTCGTCCCGGAACTCGTTGAGGTTGATCGGCTCCCCCACCGTCGCGATGGGCGCCCCGAAGACAAAGAAGCTCTGCCACGACATGTTGAGGAACTGCGCGGCTTTACGGAAGAACCCCGGCGACTGGCTCGTCCCGAAGAGCTCGTCGAAGAGGCTCGGCTTCGTCGAGTCCGGCCGCTTGTCCCACACCAGCAGCGTCGGCACGATGTAGATCGGACGCTCCGTGCGACGATGCACCTCCATCATCCGCACCAGGTAGCTCTGCGACACCTGGAGGTTCTGATCCTCGTCGCTCCGCGGCCTGTTCAAGAAGACCCAGAGCGGGTGCCCGCACCCCAGGTGATAGTCGAACGCCGCCAGCTGATAGTCCGGACGACGCCGCGACCGCCGGTAGAGCAGGTGACGCGCGAACACCCGCACCGGGTGCAGCCACATCGTGCTGATCTCGTTCGCGAAGGTCGAGAGCGGCAGCCCGTGCTCCAGAAAAGCCCAGTTGAAGAAGAGGTAGTCGATGGACGAGCTCGTCTGGAAGACGTAGACCAGCTGCCCCTCCTCGCTCGCCTGCGTGATCCGCTTGCGCGTCCGCTCCCCGAAGTCCACCCGCGTGAACACCCACCCCAGCAGCGTCGTGATGAACCACGAGAGCCGCTGCGCCATCGCCCCCTTCTGCGGCAGCTTGTGCTTCGCGAACGCCGCCGCCGCCTTGTGCACCGCCGTCGTCGAGGGGCGGCGCTGGATGACCGCGCTCGCCAGATCGTCGCCGTCTGCCTCGACCTCGACCTGGACGGCGGTGCGGACCTCGGGCTTCTCTTCGCTCATTCGACCTCAAGCTTGGGCTGCGCTCGCCGCGCGCCTCCAGACGCGCCGACGCCCCACGTTACCACGAGTGACGCCTCCGCGGCTACGGTCGCGCGCGCCGCCTTCCCTCCCCGCGGTGAATCCTCTATAGTGCCCCCCCATCGGACGGGGCACCTCGCCCCCTCACACCACGGGAGAGTGAGCGCATGACCGAGCTGAACCTGGACACCTTCTCAACCCCCGCGCGCTCCGTCCTCGAACGCGCCCAGAACCTCGCCCGAAAGCGCCAGCACCGCCAGATCGAGCACCTCCACGCGCTCATCTCACTCCTCCTCCTGGAGGAGGGCAAGGTGCCCGCCGCCCTCAAGGCCGCCGGGGTGTCCGTGGACAACCTCCTCCCCAAGCTCCAGGATGAGCTGGGCCTCCTCCCCCGCTCCTACAACGCCCAGGCCCGCCTGGAGGTCACCCACGCCCTCGTCCAGGACATCGACGCCGCCCGCGCCGCCGCACGCGCCATGGGCTCACCCACCGTCGAGCCCGAGCACCTCCTCATCGCCTTCTCCGAGGCCTCCCGCGGCATGGCCGGACGCCTCCTCCGCGAGCACGGCGTCACCCCCGAGGCCCTCCGCAAGCAGCTCGGCGGCGCCGCCCCCGCCGCTGCCACGCCGCCCCCCGCCGCTGGCGGACGCAAAGGCCCCGGGCAGAGCGCGATCGCCGCCGCCATCCCCACCTCCGCGCCCCTCAAGATCGACCTCCTCACCCAGCACGGCCGCGACATGACCGCCATGGCCGAGCAGGGCCTCCTCGACCCCGTCATCGGACGCGAGGACGAGATCCGCCGCCTCATGCAGGTCCTCACCCGACGCACCAAGAACAACCCCGTCCTCGTCGGACAGCCCGGCGTCGGCAAGACCGCCGTCGTCGAGGCCCTCTGCATGCGCCTCGTCGCCGGAGACGTCCCCAAGGGGCTCCAGGGCGTCCGCATCTTCAGCCTCGACATGGGCTCCCTCGTCGCGGGCACCAGCCTCCGCGGACAGTTCGAGGAGCGCCTCAAGGGCATCGTCGACGAGATCCGCAACAGCCAGGGCCGCGTCATCGTCTACATCGACGAGATCCACCTCATGGTCGCCGCAGGCGGCAACGACAGCGGCGGCAACGCCGCCAACCTCCTCAAGCCCGCCCTCGCGCGCGGCGAGCTGCGCTGCATCGGCACCACCACCCAGGAGGAGTACAAGGCCCACATCGAAGAGGACAAGGCCCTCGTCCGGCGCTTCCAGACCATCGCCGTCGAGGAGAGCACCGTCGATCAAGCCATCGCCATCCTCCGCGGCGTCAAGCCCAAGTACGAGATCCACCACCGCGTCCGCATCACCGACGCCGCCCTCGTCGCCTCCGCGCGCCTCTCCCAGCGCTACCTACACGACCGCGCCCTCCCCGACAAGGCCATCGACCTCATCGACGAGGCCGCCGCACGCCTCCGCCTCGAGATCGACTCCAAGCCCACCGAGGTCGACACCCTCGACCGACGCATCCAGAGCCTCGAGATCCAGCGCGCCGCCCTCCAGAGCGAGACCACCGCCGAGGCCCGCGAAGAGCTGACTCGCCTCGACAGCGAGATCGGACGCCTCAACCAGCGCGTCCAGGAGCTGGACGGACACTGGAAGCAGGAGAAGGAGGGCCTCGACAAGATCACCGAGCTCAAAGAGATCCTCGAAGAGACCGACCAGAACATCGAGAAGGCCCGCCGCGAAGGCGACAAGTTCCGCGTCGCTGAGCTCACCCACAGCGTCAAGGCCCGCCTCGAAGCCGACATCCTCGCCGAGGAGCAGCGCCTCAACAAGCTCCTCGCCGGGGTCCGCCTCCTCAAGCAGGACGTCGAGCCCGGCGACGTCGCCAACGTCATCTCCGACATCACCGGCATCCCCGTCGCCAAGATGATGGAGGGCGAGCGCGAAAAGATCCTCAAGATGAGCGAGCGCCTCAACCAGCGCGTCGTCGGACAGGACCCCGCCATCCGCTCCATCAGCCGCGCCGTCCAGCGCAACCGCGCCGGCGTCTCCAACCCCAACCAGCCCATCGGCACCTTCCTCTTCGTCGGACCCACCGGCGTCGGAAAAACCGAGCTCGCCAAGGCCCTCGCCGAGTTCCTCTTCGACTCCGAGGACGCCTTGATTCGTATCGATATGAGCGAGTATCAAGAGCAGGCCAAGGTCAACACCCTCATCGGCTCTGCCCGCGGCTACGTCGGCTCCGAGAAAGGCGGCGTCCTCACCGAGGCCGTCCGCCACAAGCCCTACTCCGTCGTCCTCTTCGACGAGGCCGAGAAGGCCCACCCCAAGGTCTTCGACCTCCTCCTCCAGGTGCTCGACGAGGGCCGCCTCACCGACAGCCAGGGCCTCAAGGTGGACTTCACCAACACCATCGTCATCATGACCTCCAACGTCGGCTCCCGGCAGATCCTCGACATGACCGGACAGCTCGACAACGCCCAGATGGAGGACCAGGTCAAGATGATCCTCAGGGATCACTTCCGACCCGAGTTCCTCAACCGCATCCAGGACATCGTCGTCTTCAACGCCCTCGACCTCCGCGCCATCGAGCTCATCGTCAACATCCAGGTCAAAAAACTCCGCCGCATCCTCGCTGAGCAGAAGCTCGACCTCGACATGAGCGAGGACGCCCGCCAATGGATCGCCCAGCAGGGCTACGAGCCCGAATACGGCGCCCGACCCCTCCAGCGCGCCATGCTCACCCACGTCCAGGACCCCCTCGCCCTGGAGCTGCTCCAGGGGCGCTTCAGCCCTGGCGACACCATCGCCGTGGACTACGACGAAGCACAGGACGGCCTCTCCTTCAAGGCGAAGGGATGAGCCTCGACAGCCTCACCGTCCGCGGCTTCAAGAGCATCCGCGCCCTCGAAGACTTCAAGCTCAAGCCCCTCAACGTCATCATCGGCGCCAACGGCTCAGGCAAGTCCAACCTCCTGGAGGTCTTCAACCTCGCGCGGATGCTCCGAGAAGGTCGCCTCGCGGAGTATGTGGGGCGCGCAGGAGGCGCGGAGCGCCTCTTGCACTTCGGCGCCAAGGTGACGACCGCGCTCACGCTGCGGCTGGCCTGGAGCCAGGGACAGACGGACGAGGCCGAGCTGGTCCCCACGGCAGATGACAGCCTGTCGGCGCTGAGGCGAAGAGGCTTCGAAGCCTCTCAACACCTGTTTGACCAGCGTCTCTATCATTTTCATGATACAAGCTCGGCCTCTTTGATGAAGCGCACCGCCGACGTGGACGATAATATCTACCTCCGCTCGGATGGGAGCAACCTCGCGGCGTTCCTCTACCTGCTCTCGCAGCGCCACCCGACCGAGCATAGCGTGATCGAGCGGGTCATCCAGCGCGTCGCTCCGTTCTTTGATGGCTTCACCCTGGCGCCGCTGCGCCTCAACCCCGATAAGATCAAGCTGACGTGGCGCCACAAGGGCACGGACGCCTACTTTGACGCGGCGATGCTCTCGGATGGGACGCTGCGCTTCATCGCGCTGGCGACGCTCTGCCTGCAACCCGAGGTCTACCGTCCCTCGGTGCTCCTGCTGGATGAGCCCGAGCTGGGGCTGCACCCCAGCGCGATCACGCTCCTGGCGTCGCTCTTGAGGCAGGTCGCCGCGACCACCCAGGTGATCGTCTCCACGCAGTCTCCGACGCTGTTGGACCACTTCGAGCCCGAGGAGGTGATCGTCGCGGAGCGCGTCGATCACGCGACGACCTTTCGACGTCTGGAGGCGGAGCCCCTGGCGGCCTGGCTGGAGGATTACAGCCTCGGCCAGCTCTGGGAGAAGAACGACCTCGGCGGGCGTCCGACGAGCGAGCCATGACGCGGCTGCTCGTGCATGTCGAGGGTCAGACCGAGGAGGAGTTCGTCAACGAGGTGCTCGCGGAGCACCTCGACCAGCGCGGCTTCAGCGCGGTGAGCGCCCGCCTCTTCGGCAACGCCCGACAGCGCTCCCATCGGCAATACATGATGGAGGTCCAGCGGTGAATCCCACCCCTTACGACAGGATGGATGCGCTCAAGCGCCAGCTCGCGGCGGACGCGGGCGCGCTGGGGGAGGTGGAGGCTGCGGCGGAGGCGCTGGCGGCTGAGGCTCCTGGGGACGCGTGGCTTCGGGTGTTGCTGGGCGGCGTTTTTGATGCGAGCGGCTTTGAGCAGGAGGCTTGCGTCTGGTACGAGCGGGGGTTGGAGCTGGGATTGGAGGCGATGCCGGAGGATCAGGCGCCGCACTTCGGGGTCTGGTACGGGAGCACGCTCCGCAACGTGGGTCGTCTGGCGGAGTCGGAGGCGGTGCTGCGGGAGGCTGCTGCGCGTTGGCCGCGCTTCGCAGCCTTGCGCTTCTTTCTTGGGCTGACCTTGATGAGCCAGGGGCGCGGCGCCGAGGCCTTCGCAGCGCTGGCGTCGCTGCATGTTGGGGCGTGGGACAGCTCGCTGGAGGGCTATCAGCGAGCTGTCGCCTCCTATCTGGCGGAGGAGGTCGAGCCGCAGGCTGCGCTCCCGACGTTGAGCGTGGCGCGGCTGCTGGTGGCGGATGTGGCGGTCAGCGCGGGGTGGTATCGGGAGTTTCTGGGGGTGGAGCCAGCGCAGGAGGAGGCGGGCTTTGCGCTCTTTCGGTGGGGTTGCTCGCAGCTGGAGCTGGTGCTGGCTGACGCGAAGAACCCGCGGAGCCCCGGGGGGACGGTCGCGTATTGGAGCGTGCCCGCGCTGGAGCCCTGGCTGGAGCGCGCGCAGGCGCTCGGCGGGACGATCTTTCGCGGGCCGCTGGTGCTCCAGGCGGAGCGGGTGGTGATCTGTCAGGTGTTGGACCCGCAGGGGGATGTGCTGGGGTTGAGGGCGCCGCAGCAGCGCTTGGAGGGGTCCAGGGGTCGCTGACCCCTGGCC
>CAUJGC010000328.1 GCA_963169075.1 Myxococcota bacterium | reverse complement strand
GAGCGGCGCGCGAGGAGGCGCGGGCGGTGGGGAGGTGCGAGGGCGACGGCGAGGGTGGCGTTGAGGGCGTCGGGGATGTCGACGCGCGGGGGGCGGGGGCGGAGTCGTCCCTGGGTGACGGCCTCGGAGAGCTCGTGGAGGGAGGCGCCGAGGAAGGGTCGGAGATCGTAGAGGGTGTGGAAGAGGGCGGCGGCGAAGGAGAAGATGTCGGTGCGCGCGTCGGTGGGCAAGGCGAGGTGCTGCTCGGGGGACATGTAGGCGGGTGTGCCGAGGACGACGCCTGTGCGGGTGAGGAGGCTGGCGCTGAGGTCGTGGGTGTCCGCTTGTTTGTGGGAGGGTGTGGGGGCGTCGAGGGTGTGGTCGTCTTCGGAGAGGGTGCGGGCGAGGCCGAAGTCGGCCATGAAGACGGCGCCGGAGCGCGCGACGAGGATGTTGTCGGGCTTGACGTCGCGGTGGACGATGCCCGCCTGGTGGGCGGCGGCGAGGCCGCGGCCGGCCTGGAGGAAGACGTGGAGGCGCTCCTGCCAGGTGCGCTCCTGGGCGGCGAGCCAGGTGGAGACGGGGTCGCCGTCCACGAAGTGGACGGCGAGGACGACCTGATCCTTCCAGGTGAAGGCGTCGTAGACGGGGAGGACGTTGGGGTGATGGAGCGCGGCGAGGGCCTGGGCTTCGCGGAGGAGCCTGGCCTGGAGGTGGGTGCGGCGCTCTTCTTCCGCGACGTCGGCGCGGAGGACCTTGAGGGCGACGCTGCGCTTGAGGGTGGGGTCGATGGCCTCGTAGACGACGCCCATGCCGCCCGCGCCGAGCTGTCGCGAGATGGTGTAGCGTCCGATGGAGGCGGCGGCAGGCGGGGGTGGGGCGTCGTCGGGTGGTCGGAGGAGGAGGGCGAGATCGACGAGGAGATCGGCGCAGGCCGGGCAGGTGTCGGCGTGGAGGGTGAGGGCGTCTCGTGTGGGGTCGTCGAGGGCGCCTTCGATGAGCTGGACGAAGAGGTTTTCGTCAGGGCATTCGGCGGGTGGGTTCATGGGGCCTCCGGGGTGTCTCCCAGGGAGAGCAGACGTCGGTCGGCGGCGGGGTTTTCGTTTGCAATTCTGCAAACGGCGCCCGGCGGCGTCGTTTGCAGAGTTGCAAACCCCGTCAGGGCGGGGCTCCCGCTCCGCTCACCGGGCAGGCGGCTTGGGGACGTAGGTCCCCGAGGCGACGACCAGCGAGCCCAGCGTGACCCCCTCGGGGAGGTGCCCGGCCAGCCAGCGCCAGAGGTCCGGGGCCTGCTGGGGCTGGGTCAGGGCGCGGAGGTAGCGCTGGACGAGGGGGGCGACGGCCTCGGGGGGCTCCTCCAGCAGCTCCAGGCGGAAGCGACGGTAGCCGGCCTGGAGCAGCTCGGGGAGGTGCTTGGCGGCGGACTGGGCCTCGGCGTTGAAGACGGTGTTGCGGCAGCCCATGTCGGCCAGGACGACGTGCTCGCGCCCGTCGCGGTCGCGGAGGTGGACGTTGTGGGCCTCGCAGGGGCGTCCGCAGTCGCGGTAGCTGTTGCCGTCGCTGAGGAAGCGGCAGAAGACGCAGTGCTCGGTGTGGAAGATGGGGAGGTGGTGGTGGGCGATCAGCTCCAGGGCGTCGGCGTGGCCGTGCTGGGCCAGGGCGCAGAGCTGGTGGATGTTGAGGTCGTGGCCCGGGGCGATGCGCTCCAGGCCGAGGTCGAGGAGGAGGTCCAGCGCGAGGGCGTTGTCGGCGTTGAGGGAGAAGTCGCCGTAGAGGGGGGGCACCGAGCCCGCCGGGAGGGCGCGGAGGGTGTTGAGGAGGCCGAGGCTGCGGACGAGGATGGCGTCGGCGCCGACGTTGAGGAGGAAGCGCCAGATGCGCTCCTCGCGGACCTTGAGGATGCGGGGCGAGACGGCGACGGCGCGTCGTCCGGCGGCCTGGACGCGGCGGACGGCGTCCTCCAGGCCCTTGACCTCCAGGAAGTCCACGAGGATCTCGTCGATCTCGGGGAGGTCGAGGGCGGCCTCGATCTGGGCGGGGGTGCGGCAGAGGAGGTTGAGGCGGGGGGCGTCCTGGAGGTCGGCGGGGCGGGCGCGGCGGAGGAGATCCCCGAGGAGGCCCGGGAGGGCGGCCTCGGGGTGGGCGGTCCAGCGGACGCGGGCGCGGCGGGCGTCGAGGAGGGCGTCTGCGGCGGCGCGTCGGACGGCGTTGAGGGCGCTGGCGGGGGCGAAGAGCCCCGGCGGCAGGTCGTTGTGGAGCGTCCCCAGGGAGAGGGGGGTGTCTCCGAGGCGCCCGATGAACTTGCGGAGCTGCTCGTCGAGGAGCCCCTCGTTGCGGGCGGGGATGAGGTTGAAGTCGGTCTGGGCGCTGCCCTCGCAGCCGTGGGCGTCGCGGAGGGTGAGGCGGAGGGGGGCGCCCTCCTGGCCGTGGACCCAGGCGTCTACGAGGTCGAGGCGGGTGTGTGGGGTCTCCCAGGTCTTACGGACCTCGGCTTCGAGGGCCTCGTCGCGGGTCTTCCAGACGCGGTCGCCGGGTTGGACGCGGCGGAGGGGCATGTCGGGGCCGAAGCGCAGCTCGACGAGGCGTCCTTCGGGGGCGTCGGTGAGGTCGTCGCGTCCGGCGAAGATCTGCCAGACCTTGCCGCCGGGCTCGTCCTGCTGGGGGTCGCCCGCGTCGAAGACGAGGCCGTCGCCGCGCTTGACAGGGTTGCGGAGGGTGAGGGTGACGCCGCGGTGGCTGACCTCGGTGACCTCCCCGAGGAAGAGGCCGCGATGGCGAGGGGCGCGGCCATCGACGAGGCGCTGGTGGTAGACGCCGTCGAGGAAGCCGGGGGTGAGGCCGCGGGAGAAGATCTGGGTCAGCTCGCGGCGGCGCTGGTCGGAGACGCGCCAGCCGCGCTCCTCCCAGACGCGGTCGATGGCCTCGCGGTAGGTGCGGGTGGTGAGGGCGACGTACTCGGGGCCCTTGAGGCGCCCTTCGATCTTGAAGCAGGCGACGCCGGCGTCGATGAGGTCCGCGATCTGATCGACCCCCATGAGGTCCTGGGGGGAGAGGAGGTAGCGGACGTCGCCCAGGTCGCGCCGGGCGCCGTCCACGATCATGTCGTAGGGGAGGCGGCAGGCCTGGGCGCACTGGCCGCGGTTGGCGGAGCGCCCGCCCCAGGCCTCGCTGGAGAAGCACTGGCCGCTGTAGGAGACGCAGAGGGCGCCGTGGACGAAGACCTCCAGCTCGACGTCGGTGTCTCCGGCGATGGTCTGGACCTCGCGCGCGCTGAGCTCCCTGGCGAGGACGACGCGCTCGACGCCCATGGCGCGGACCAGCTCGGCGCCTTCGGCGGAGGTGATGGTCATCTGGGTGGAGCCGTGGATGGGGAGGTCGGGGGAGACGGCGCGGATGAGGCGGACGACGCCGAGGTCCTGGACGATGACGGCGTCCACGCCTGCGGCGACGATGGCGCGGAGGGTGTCCTCGGCCTGGGGCAGCTCCTCGTCGAAGAGGAGGGTGTTGAGGGTGACGAAGCCGAGGACGCCGCGGCTGTGGAGGCGCTCCATGACGGAGGGCAGCTCCTCCATCGTGAAGTTGTTGGCCCGGGCGCGGGCGTTGAAGCGGTTGAGGCCGAAGTAGACGGCGTCGGCGCCGCTCTCGATGGCAGCGGTGAGCTGGGGCCAGCCGCCGACGGGGGCGAGGACCTCGGGCTTGCGGCGGGCGGGGGCGGGGGCGGGGGTGGACATCGGAGCCTCCTCAGCCGGGGGCGGACGGGGCCCCGGCGTTACGAAGGCGAGGGGTAGCGCAAGGCGGAGGGGGCGTCAAGGCACGAGCCAGTCGAGGCCGGCCTCCTCCAGGGCGTCGCGGAGGATGGGGGTGAAGACGTCGGGGGTGACGGTCCAGCGGTCGCCGCTGCGGAGGTGCTCGTCGAGGACGCGGGCGCCGGCGCGGCGTCGGGCCTCGGCGTCGGCCTCGAAGTCGAGGGGCGGGAGGGGGGCGTCGGCGGGGAGGAGGGAGGCGAGGGGCGGTGTGCGGCGGTGCTGGGTGG
This sequence comes from Myxococcota bacterium, assembly GCA_963169075.1. Classification (GTDB taxonomy): domain Bacteria; phylum Myxococcota_A; class Bradymonadia; order Bradymonadales; genus CAUJGC01. The sequence continues at coordinate 17,359 of CAUJGC010000328.1, read as the reverse complement.
CCTGCTCCCAGGCGTAGGCGAGGCTGAGGAGGGTGGGCTCGTCGTAGCGGCGCCCCTGGAAGAGCATCCCGACGGGGAGGGGGCGCGGGGTCGTCTCGGAGTAGCCGATGAGGATGTTGATGCTTGGGGTCTGGGTGACGGAGGTGGTGATGCAGTTGGCGCTGGCGTTGAAGACCTGGGGGGGGCCGGCGCCGTCGGTGGGGAAGACGAGGGCGTCCAGCTCCAGGTCGTCCATGACGCGCTCCATGTAGGCGCTGTTGGCGTCATAGCGCCGCTGGTGGTACTGGACCACGGCGCCCTCCACGCCGGCGTTGTCGCGGTTCCAGGCGAGGCTCTCGACGCAGGCGTCGGCGTCCTCGAACCAGGAGCGGGCGTAGCGCTCGGTGAGGCAGAGGTCCTCGGGGCGGCGCAGGGGGCCATCGACGCGGCGGAAGTAGGCGACGAGGTCGTCGTACCAGCCTGCGCGGCCGAAGCGCTGGGTGTCGAGGGCGGGGAGCTGCACGTTGTCGATGACGGTGGCGCCGAGCTGCTCCATCCGGGCGAGGGCGTCGTTGAAGAGCTTGAGGCTGGCCGCGTCCGCCGCCCCAAACGGGTAGCGGCCCTGGGTCGCCTCCTCGCCGGACACCTGCCGGAGCACGCCGATCCGGGCGCCCTGGAGGGCGTCGGGCTGGAGGGCGTCGAGGTAGGTGGTCGGGCGGCGGCCCTCGGGGCGCTGGGTGCGGGGGTCGTCGGGGTCCGGGGCGGCCATCGCGTCCAGGAGGAGGGCCAGATCCCGCGTCGTCCGGGCCAGCGGGCCGCCCACGGCGTCGAGCTGGTTCGTGGGGAAGACGCCGGTGAGGGAGACGAGGCCGACGCTGGGGCGGAGCGCCACCAGCCCGTTGTAGCTGCCCGGCAGGACGATGGAGGAGCAGTTGTCGGTGCCGGTGCCCCCCATCGCGAAGCTGGAGGCCACCGCCGCCCCGGTGCCCGACGAGGAGCCGCCAGGGTTGCGGCGGGTGTCGTAGGGGTTGCCCGCGCGCCCGTTGCGGCTGTTGACGGAGAAGATGCCGGAGGAGAACTCGTCCATCGTGGTGACGCCGATGAGGAGGGCGCCCTGCTGGCGCATCCTGCCCACGGCGAAGCCGTCCTGGCGGGCCTGGACGCCGACCATCGCCTGGGAGCCGGAGGCGGTGGGGGTGTCGGCGGAGTCGTAGACGTCCTTGATGACGATGGGGACGCAGTGGAGGGGGCCGGTGAGGCCGCCCTGGGCCTGAGCGCGGTCGAGGGCGCGGGCCTGCTCCATGACGCGGGCGTTGAGGGCGACGAAGGCGTTGATGGGCGGCCCGGCGGAGGTGTCGAGGTCGAAGCGCTGGATGCGGTCGAGGGTGGCGGCGGCGATGTCCTCGCAGGTGGTGTCTCCGGCGCGGAGGGCGGCGTGGAGGCGCGCCGCGTCCAGCTCGACGATGGAGAGGGGGCGGTCGGGGTCGCAGGCGTCTCCGACGCCGTCGCCGTCCAGGTCGAGCTGCCCGGCGTCGGGGCGCTGCGGGCAGACGTCGCAGGCGTCTCCGACGCCGTCGCCGTCGGCGTCGTCGTTGCTTGCGGAGGCGACGCGGGGGCAGCGATCCACGCAGTTGTTGAAGCCGTCGCCGTCCGCGTCGAGGAGATCCTCCCCCATCGGGCAGGGGTCGCAGGCGTCTCCGAGGCCGTCTCCGTCGCGGTCGTTCTGGTTGGGATGGAAGGTGTCGGGGCAGTTGTCGGCGTCGTCGGGGAAGGTGTCGCCGTCGCGGTCCTGGGTGCAGGCGTCGCCGGTGCCGTCGTGGTCGCTGTCCTGCTGCTCCGGATCGGGGGTGGTGGGGCAGACGTCGCAGCGATCCGCGACGCCGTCGCCGTCGTTGTCGGGGAGGTCCTGCCGGGCCTGCGCGCAGGGATCGGGCGCGGCGTCGGCGTCGGGCGCGGCGTCGGGGTCTTCAGCGCCAGCGTCGGGGGCCTCGCAGGGGTCGCAGGCCGCAGGCGGGGCGGGCTCGTCGTCGCCGCACGCGGCCAACAGGAGCGCCGAGGCGAGGAGGAGGATCGCGGCGAGCAGAGCGGCGGAGGGGCGGCGTGTGTGCATGGCTCCCAGGGGGGCGGCGGCTCAGAGGCAGAACCCGAAGACCTCCAGGGTGAACTCGGGGTGCTCGGCGTTGATGGTGAGCGGGACGGGCTGGCAGACCTCGCCTTCGGCGCAGTCGGCGTCGCCGCGGCGGGTGTCGCAGATGGGGAGGCAGGCGGTGTCACCGCCCGAGAAGATGGCGCAGAAGAGCCCCGGCGCGCACTGGTCCGCCACGTCGGGGTTGCAGGGCTGGTCGAAGGTGTTGGAGCCTGTGGCCGGTCGGCAGTCGCCGTAGGACTCGTTGAGCGGGTAGCACTTCATGCCCCCAGGGCATGCCATTTCATCTGTGATATCACACCTCTGCCGATCGATGCAGATCCCCGCCAGGCCGTTGCCCGCCTCCAGGAAGGTGCTGCACGTCTGCTCGCTCGGACACCCCTCCCCGGTGTCGAAGTCGCAGATGTCGGCGCAGGTGAACTCGCTCTGCTGGTAGGAGACGCAGAGCGTGCCCCGGGCGCACTGGCTGGCGCTGGGGCACGGCTCCCCGACGCCGCGATCCCCCGCAGCCGCGCACTGAAAGGCGTCCGGCGTCCCCAGCATGCACATCAGGAGGTCGCCGCCTGGGCAGTCCTGCGCCACCGGGTCGCAGGAGCATGGCGGGTCGATGCCGTCGCAGTCCGCGTCGATGCCATCGCCGCACGCGTCGCGCGCCCCAGGCCAGACCGCGGGCTGTGTGTCGTCGCAGTCCGGCCCGGCGCACCCGGCCCCCTCCCCGAAGCCGTCGCCGTCGCTGTCCAGGCAGGCGCCCACCGACGCGCACCGCCCCAGCTCGCAGGAGAAGCCCTCGGGGCAGGTGACGGCCTCCCAGAGGCCGTCGCCTCGTCGGCAGAGCCCGAGGGTCTGCGCGTCCAGGCAGGCGGTCGTGTTGGGCTCGCAGGGCTCCCAGCCGCCGTCGTCGCCCGGCGGGAGATCGGGCTCCGCGTCGCGTCCTGGCGCGGCGTCGTCCTGGGCGGCGGCGTCAGGCGCAGCGGCGGCGTCAGACGCGGCGTCAGCCTGCGCCTCCACATCAGCGCCCGCGTCTGCGCTGGATGCGCTGAAGTCCACAGCGCACCCCGACGCGACGAGCGCGGCGACGAACCAGCAGGCCAGCGCGCGGCGAGCAGCCATAGGCCCCAGACCTCAGTTGCAGACGCCGAAGTTCGTCAGATCGAACTCCGGGTGATCATCCAGCAGCGTGATCGTCAGGCCGCTGAGGCAGGTGCGGAGGTTGTGGTTGGCGCAGTCGGCGTTGCTGTTGCGCGTGTCGCAGATGGCCCGGCACTCCGAGCGCGGCGGCGTGCTGTTGAAGGTGACGCAGAGGAGGCCCTTGCCGCAGGGGTCGGCCTGGGCGTTGGGGTCGCAGGCCTGCCCCTCGGTCCCGGGGCCCACGCCGTCGATGCAGGTGCCGTAGTCCTCGTTGAGGAAGGTGCACTTCTGCCCGGCGCCGCACGCGCTCTCCGAGGTCACGCTGCACCGCTCCCCCTCGGCGCAGATGCCGATGAAGATGATGTCGTCAAAGCCCGGCAGGCAGATGTCCTGATCCGGGCACCCGCCGCCGGTGCCGAAGTCGCACATCTGCTGGCAGGTGAAGTCGGTCCCGCTGCCCGCGCAGACGGTGCCTCGCGCGCAGAGCTCGTCGGCGTTGCGGCAGGAGGAGCCCGCAGGCAGGGTGCCCGCGCTGAGGCACTGGAAGGTGTTGTCCGCCCCCACCGAGCACATCAGGCGCTCGCCGCCCGGGCAGTCCTGCGTCACCGGGTTGCAGGCGCACGGCGGGTTGATCCCGTCGCAGTCGGAGTCTACGCTGTCTGTACACAGCTCCAGGCCGTAGGGGTGGACGTCCGCGCTGGCGTCGTCGCAGTCGGCCCCCAGGCACGTCCCCACCCCGAACCCATCCCCGTCCCCGTCCGTGCAGCCCGGCAGCGCCTCGCACGCCTCGCCGGTGCAGAAGGTCGCGCCCGGGCAGGTCCAGGTGTCCCAGGCCGAGCCGTCCGACCGGCAGACCCGCAGCCGCACGTTGTCTACGCACTCGCGCGCGTCGGGCGTGCAGGTCCCTGGCTGCCCCGTCCCCGTGCACACGCCGTCCTCGCAGGGGTTGGCCGCGCCGCACGAGGCGAAGTCGCTCCCCGACCCGTCCGCCCGGCAGACCTGCACCAGCGTCGGGCTCGCGCAGGTCCGCGAGAAGGGCTCGCAGGGGTCCGGGTCCGGGTTGTTGTTGGCGGGGTTGTTGTTCCCTGGGTTGTTGTTCCCCGGGCTGTTGTTCCCCGGGCTGTTGTTCCCTGGGCTGTTGTTGCCTGGATTGTTATTATTTTGACTGCTGTTTATAGCATTATTTGCCGAATTGTTCGACGCGTTGTTGCCCGGGCTGTTGTTGGCTGGATTGTTCCCGCCTGCCGGGCTACATTGGCCCTGCGCGCAGCGCTCCCCCGCCTCGCAGGGCACCTCCTCCCAGGCGTCGCCCGTGAGGTTGCAGACGCGCTGCGTCGCCGCGTCCACGCAGGCGCTCGCCTGCGGCGTGCAGGGCAGCTCGCCCTCCTCGGGCGTCTCTCCGACCTGCGCGGTCGCGCAGGCCAGGAGCCCGAGCGCCAGGAGGAGCCCCGAGAGCGGGAGCGCGGCGATGTGGAAGAGGCGGGCGCGGAGAAGAGCGGAGACGTGCATGAGAGGCTCCAACGGAGGGAGGGAAGACCCTCAACCGACATGACGCAGCGCAGCGTACACCACTCCAGCCCGGCGCGCCAACCCCGCGCGCGCGCCCCGCTGCCGCGGGTCGCGTTCTTCACCTCGACGATGGGCGGCGGCGGCCACCTGGCGCTGGCCCTGAGCGTCCGGCGCGGGCTGGAGCGCGCTGGCTTCCCGGGGCACCTGCGCTGCTTCGGACCGCCGATCCCCTACCGCGGCGTGGACGTCGGAGACTACGTGGTCGCGGCGCTGAGCGAGGCCGAGCTGCGCAGCCCGACGCTGGCGCGCAACAGCGACCTGGCGCGCCAGCTCTGCGCGTGGCGCCCCGATCTGGTCCTGGTGGACAAGTTCTGGTTCCCCGTCCGTCACATCCTCCCCCTGCTGCGCGCCCCGGCGTGGCTCCTCCTGCACTGGTGCCCCCCCGGGTGGATGCAGGGGCCGCCCGCGCTGCGCGAAGGCGACGCCTGGAGCCGCTTCGAGCGCGTGATCTCCATCGAGCCCCTGGGCCACTGCCCCGGGGCTGAGGAGGTGCCCCCGCTGGTCGTCTGCAACCCCGACGAGTGCCACCCGCCCGACGCCCTCAAGCGCCGCCTGGGGATCGACCCCCGGGCCCACCTGACCCTCATCGTCCAGACCGGCATGGAAGGCGAGGTCGAGCGCCTGGAGGCCGCGCACCGCGGCGATCCGCGCCGCGTCGTCCGCGCCCTCTCGATGCACCGCGGCGACCCGATCTTCCCCATCGCCCCCTGGCTCCCCGGCGCGGACGCCCTGATCGGCGGCTGCGGCTACGGCTTCCCCTGGGAGGTCGTCTGGCTCGGCCTCCGCGAGCGCACCACCCTCCACCCCTTCCCCCGCACCATCGACGACCAGGCCCTCCGCGCGCGGCTCCTCCCCCACATCACCCCGCGTGAGAACGGCGCGGACGTCCTGGCGCGGCAGATCCAGGCCCGGGTGGCCTGAGGCCGCGCGGCGGGAAGAAGGCGGCCCCCTGGCGTGGTTGCTGCGCTTGGAGTAACCTTCGGCGTCGATTCGGCGCGCTGCGCCTTTTCAGGAGGAACGCGATGAAGCATGGGTGGTGGAGCGCGGCGGTGGTGGCGCTCGCGGTGGTCTGGAGCGGCGCGGCGCAGGCGCAGGACGCAGCGCAGCTGCCGGTGGGAGAGAGCTACGCCTGGGGCGCGAAAAACGCCCCGATCACGATGATCGTCTTCAGCGACTTTCAGTGCCCCTTCTGCGCGCGGGCGACCTCGACGATCGAGGGCGTCCTCGCGGAGCACCCGGAGCAGGTGCGGGTGGTGTTCAAGCACAACCCGCTGCCGTTCCACAAAGACGCGCCGCTGGCCTCGGAGGCCGCGCTGGCGGCGGGCGAGCAGGGGAAGTTCCGCGAGATGCACGATCTGCTCTTCCAGAACCAGAAGGCGCTCGGGCGGCAGAGCCTGGAGATCTACGCCGCGCAGCTCGGCCTGGACATGACGCGCTTCCGCGAGGCGCTGGACAGCCACCGCTACGCCGAGGAGATCAAGCAGGACATGGCGCTGGCGGCCCAGGTCGGCGCGCGGGGGACGCCGACCTTCTTCATCAACGGGCGGCGCGTGGTGGGCGCACAGCCCATCGAGAAGTTCCGCGAGGAGATCCGCGCCGAGCTGGACGCGCTCAAGACCGCCCCGGATCGCTCCTACGCGGCGCGGGTCCAGGCCAACTTCACCCCCCCCGAGGCCCCCAAAGCGCCACCCCAGGCCAACGAGGGCCCCTTCATCGTGCCGGTGGGCAAGAGCCCCGTCCGGGGCTCGAAGGGCGCCCTCGTGACGATCGTGATGTTCAGCGACTTCCAGTGCCCCTTCTGCGCGCGGGTGCTGCCCACCTTGAAGCAGCTGGAGGACGAGCACCGCGGCGAGCTTCGGTTGGTGTTCAAGCACAACCCGCTCTCGTTCCACAAAGACGCCCGGCTGGCGTCGGTGGCCTCCATGGCGGCGCAGGAGCAGGGCAGGTTCTGGGAGTACCACGACGCCCTCTTCCAGAACCAGAAGGCGTTGAGCTACGCAGATCTCCTGGAGTATTCAGGAGTTGCCGGGATCAAGAACGCGAAGCGCTTCAAGGACGCCCTGGATCACCCCGAGCGCTATGACGCCCGGATCCAGGCGGACCAGGAGCTGGCGACGCAGGTGGACGCGCGGGGGACGCCGACCTTCTTCATCAACGGGCGGCGTCTGGTGGGCGCGCAGCCCCTCGCCGCCTTCCAGGAGGCCATCCAGAAGGCCAAAGAGGAGGCCGCGCCGCTGGTGAAGCGCGGCCTCAAGGGAGAGCGCCTCTACGCGGAGCTTCAGAAGCAGGCCAAGAAGGAGCTTGAGGCCAAGGCGGCCGACCAGGAGGCCCCCGCGCGTCGGGAGGTGTCCCCGGGCGACGCGCCGAGCTGGGGCGACGCGAAGGCGCCTGTGACCCTGGTCGTCTTCAGCGACTTCCAGTGCCCCTTCTGCGCGCGCTCCACCGCGACGGTGGAGGCGCTCAAGAAGCGCTACGGCGCCAGGAGCCTGCGGGTGGTCTTCAAGCACATGCCGCTGGACTTCCACGTCCGCGCGCGCCCAGCCGCGGCCGCAGCCATCGCCGCCGGGCAGCAGGGGCGGTTCTGGGAGATGCACGACCTGCTCTTCCAGAGCCAGCGCGAGCTGAGCGACGAGGCGCTGGAGGGCTACGCGCGCCAGCTCGGCCTCGACGTGGAGCGCTTCCGGCGCGACATGAGCGACGAGGCGACCCTGCGCCAGATCGACGCAGACGTCGCGGAGGCGAAGCGCCTCGGGGTGACCGGCACCCCCACCTCCTTCATCAACGGCATCCTCCTGTCGGGCGCCCAGCCCGAGGATCGCTTCGTCGCGCTGATCGACGCCGAGCTGGCCGCCCAGAAGAAGGGCGGCAAGAAGGGCGGCAAGAAGCGCTGAGGCTCAGGGGCGCTCGGGCGTCGGGGGGATGCCCTCGGCGTCGGGGCCGCCCAGGAGGGCCACCTCGGCGTCGCTCATGGCGTAGGTCCGCACCTGGAGGCTGTTGACGTAGACGGTGGTCGTCTCGTCGTTGTCGTCGGTGAAGAAGAGGAGCGCCTCCCCAAGCGAGAAGCGCCCGTCCACGTCGCCCACGTTGTCCTGCTCCCCCACCCGCTGCCCGTCGATGTACTTGAGCAGGCGCGCGCCTTGCGCCGTCAGGTCCACCACCGCGACGATGCGATACCAGCGCCCGGTGCTGATGCTGCCGTGGTAGCTCCCGGCGATGCCGATCCCGCGCTGGCCGGTGTCCTGCACGAAGAGATCCGCGTCGCTGCTGTTGGCCAGATCCGTCTGGAAGAGCGCCCGCCAGGCGTTGTTGGTGCCGCTGGGGAAGAGCACATCCATGACCACGCTGTACTGGTTGACCCGCGCCTCGCCGCGCTGCGGGAGGACGCCGTGGGGCGCCAGGAACCCCATCGCCGGGGAGGTCGGCGGAGCCTCCATGATGAGGGCCTCGGCCCCGCCGATGAGGGGGACGCCGAGGGCGGAGGTGGAGCCGAAGCGCGTGCGGGTCCGGGTCTGCTCGTCGCGGAAGCTCATGGCGGCGCCGACGGTCGCCCGGAGGTCGCCCTCATCAAAGTCCCACTGGCCGCCGACGGCAGGGTCCTGGGTGGTGGGCGCGCAGCGGGAGGCCACACACACGCTCCCGAGGACGCACACCGCGCCGATGGAGCACCCCGAGTCCAGCGGCAGGTGGCAGCCCAGGCCATCGCAGGCGGTCCCTTCGGGGCAGCCGGCGTTGTCCTCGTCGACGCCGTCGCGGCACTGGTTGTCGATGCCGTCGCAGACCTCCACAGCGTCGGGGTGGACGTCGGGATCGCCGTCGTCGCAGTCCTGGCCCTGGCGGATCCACCCGGGCGGTCCGACGCAGGCGAGCTGCCCGGCGACGGCGTTCCCCCAGCCGTCGCCGTCGCCGTCGGGATACCAGACGGGCCGCGCGAGGACCTGAGGATCTTGATCATCGGTGAGGTCGTTGCAGTCGTTGTCCGCGCCGTCGCAGAGCTCGGCGGCGCCGGGGTAGATGTCGCTGCGGGTGTCGTCGCAGTCGCCGGCCTCGCTCACCCAGCCGGGGCCAGGGTGGTCGCACTCGACGCGGGAGAGCGCGGCGAGCCCCCACTGGTCGCCGTCGGCGTCGCGGTACCAGGTCGCCAGCGTGGGGCAGGCGTCGGGAGCGACGTCCTCGGGAGCATCGGCGTCGATGTCGCTGGTGTCGCTGGTGTCGTTTGCAGCGTCGATGTCGCTTGTGTCGCTCGCAGCGTCGATGTCGCTGGTGTCGCTCGACGCCGAGGCGTCGTCGGAGCCGGCGTCGAGATCGTCGGGGGCAGCCGCCTGACAGAAGTTATCCACGCACCGCGTGCCGGATGGACAGGTCGAGTCGTCGCCGCAGCGGCGGTCCTGGAGGGCCGAGCCATCGAAGACGCACGCCCACCCGCCCAGGGTGATCCCGAGGAGCGCGGCGAGGAGGGCTTGCGACTTGGGGGGGGAATCCAGCATGGTTCTGCTCCGGCGGGGGTGACCCGCCCGCGAAGGTCCGCGCGACAGCGTACCCTATCTCTTCGAGGCGATCCATGAACACCAACTTCCCGCGCGCCCTCCCCCATGATCCCATCGAGGAGGTGTTTCCGGATCTCTTCCGGGTCCAGGGGCGCTTTGACATGCAGCCCGGCGTGCGCATCACCCGCAACATGATCATCGTCCGCGAGGGGCGCGAGCTGACGCTCCTGAACAGCGTCCGCCTCAGCCCGGAAGGCGAGGAGGCGCTGGCGACGCTGGGGGAGGTGAAGCACCTGGTGAAGCTGGGGGCCTTCCACGGCATGGACGACCCCTACTACGTCCACCGCTACAGGCCGACCCTCTGGGCCTTCCCCCGGGCGCGCCACCCGGAGGGGCTGATCACCGACGCGACGCTCGAGGAGGGCGGCGCCTTGCCCTTCGGCGGCGCCAGCCTCTTCGTCTTCCGCAACGCCCGCTTCCCGGAGGGGGCGATCCTCCTGGAGCGCCAGGGCGGCGTGCTCCTGACCTGCGACGCGGTGCAGAACCTCGTGGACCTGCGGGGCTCCAGCCTGCTCGCGCGGGTGGTGGCGACCCTCGGCGGCTTCAAGCGCGCGGCGGGGATCGGCCCGCCCTGGCGGCGCGCCATGCAGCAGCCCGGCGGACCGCCGCTGGTCGCGGACTTCCAGCGCCTCCTCACCCTCCCCTTCCGGCACGCGCTGACCGGCCACGGGCCGCCGCTGAAGGACACGGCCCACCGGGACCTGGCGGCGACGGTGGAGAAGGTGTGGGGCCGGTGACCCCCCCGGGGGCGTAACGTCCAGCCCTGCGGGACTGGACGAACGCCCCCGGTCCCCCCCGTGACGGGGGGACACCGACGGGTCGCTGGGGGCGCTGGGGGCGTCGAGGGACGGGTCGCTGGGGCCGGTGGCGAGCGAGCGGAGCGAGGGAGGTCGGTGCCCCCCCGTCACGGGGGGGGCGGTCCCGTTCCTCCGGCGAGCGCAGCGAGCCGGAGGTTACGGGGCCGGGGGGGTTGCCGTCACGGGGGGGGCCGGTCCCGTTCCTCCGGCGAGCGCAGCGAGCCGGAGGTTACGGGGCCGGGGGGGTTGTCAGGCGTCGGGGGGAAGCATAGAGTCATGTGGGAAGCATGGCCTCGACACGACGCAAGGAGGAGCATGGGAGCGCAGCGACCGGTGGCGGAGGTGGCGCAGAGCCTGGGGCTCCCGGCGGGGTCCTGGTGGCCCTGGGGGCGAGACAAGGCCAAGATCAGCCTGGAGGTGCTGGCGCAGCCGCGGGACGCGGCGTTGGCGCCGGGGCGCGTGGTGCTGGTCAGCGCGATGACCCCGACGCCGCGCGGCGAGGGGAAGACGACGACGAGCGTGGGGCTGGCGCAGGGGATGGCGCGGCGGGGGGCGGCGGTGTGTCTGGCGCTGCGGGAGCCGTCGCTGGGGCCGTGCATGGGGATGAAGGGCGGGGGGACGGGGGGCGGGCGGAGCCGCCTGGAGCCCTCGGACGACATCAACCTGCACTTTACGGGGGATATGCACGCGGTGTCGGCGGCGCACAACCTCCTGGCGGCGGTGCTGGACAACCACCTGCACTTCGGGAACGCGCTGGGGCTGGACCCGCGCCGCGTGACCTGGGGCCGGGTGCTGGACATGAACGACCGCGCGCTGCGGCGTGTGGTGGTCGGGCTTGGGGGGCCGACGCAGGGGGTGCCCCGGGAGAGCGGCTTCGACATCACGCCGGCCTCGGAGATCATGGCGATTTTGGGGCTGTGCAGCGGGGAGGAGGACGCGAAGGCGCGGCTGGGCCGGATCCTGGTGGGGGTGAGCGGCGCGGGGGAGCCGGTGTACGCGGCGGCCCTGGAGGCGCATGGGGCGATGGCGGCGCTCCTGCGGGACGCGCTGATGCCGAACCTGGTGCAGAGCACGGAGGGGGTGCCAGCGTTGGTGCACGGGGGGCCTTTTGCGAACATCGCCCACGGGTGCAGCTCGGCGCTGGCGACGCGGATGGGGCTGCACCTGGCGGAGTGGGTGGTCACGGAGGCCGGCTTCGGCTTCGATCTGGGCGGCGAGAAGTTCCTGGACATCAAGTGCCGCCTCGCCGGGCTTCCCGCGCCTGCGGCGGTGGTCGTCGTCGCCACCCTCCGCGCCCTGGAGCACCACGGGCAGGACGCGGGCGTCCAGGCCGGGCTCGCCAACCTGGAGGCCCACCTCGACGCCGTCGCACGCTTCGGGCTCCCCGCCGTCGTCGCCCTCAACCGCTTCGACGGGGACGCTGAGGACGACATCGCCGCCGTCGCCCGCTGGTGCGCGGCGCGCGGCACCCCCTTCGCCGCCTCCGAACACTTCCAGCGCGGCGGCGAAGGCGCCGAAGACCTCGCAGACGCCGTGATGGCCGCCGCCTCGCCTCGGCCCGCCCCCCTCCGCACCCTCTACCCCCTGGAGGCACCCCTGGAGGACAAGCTCCAGGCCCTGGCGGAGCAGGTCTACGGCGCCGGAGAGGTCGTCTGGTCCCCGCAGGCGCGCAAGGAGCGCGAGCGCCTGGAGCGCTGGGGCCTCGGCGCCCTCCCCGTCTGCGTCGCCAAGACCCACAGCTCCCTCTCCGACAACCCCGCCCTCCTCGGGCGACCCCGCGGCTTCCCCCTCCGCGTCGAACGCCTGGAGGTCAACGCCGGCGCAGGCTTCATCGTCGCCCTCACCGGCGACATCCTCCGGATGCCGGGCCTCCCCCGCGTCCCCCAGGCCGCGCAGATCGATCTGCGCGACGGCCAGATCGTCGGCCTGCAATGAGCCCGCAGCACCGCGCAGCAGGCCCGCCCGAGGCCCTCGACGCCCTGCTCGAAGGGCTGGATGAGGCGGCGTTCATCCTCGTCCAGGGGCGCGTCGCGCGCTGCAACGCCAGCGCCGCCGCCCTCCTCGGCGCGCTCACCCCGGACAGCCTCCAGGGGAGGCGCCTGGTCGATCTCGTCGATCCCGAGCGCGCCCCAGCCCTCGACGACGCCCTCTCGGATCTGGAGCGCGACCTCCGACCCCACACCCTCCAACCCATGCGCCTCGGCCCGCGCGAGGTCGAGGTGCGGCTCCAACCCTGCACCTGGCGCGCGCAGCGCGCCCAGATCGTCATCTGCCGCGACGCCACACCCCTGCGGCGCACCCGCGAGAAGCTCGCCGAGAGCCTCCTCCGCGTCGATGTCCTGGAGCGCGTCGCCAACCAGGCCCAGCTCGACGAGGTCCTCTTCGCCATCATGGACTTCGTGGACCGCACCCACGCCGACCTCTTCACCGGCGTCTGGGTCCGCGACTCCCCGGGCCTCCCCTTCGCCTCCCTCCTCGCCGCCCCCGGCATGCCCGAGTTCATGCGCCTGGCCTGCCAGCACGTCGATATGAGCGTCGACACCGGCCCCGTCGCCTCCTGCCTCCACAACGGCGTCCGCGTCCTCGTCCGGGACCCCAACGCCATCTCCACCGACCCCCTCCGCCTCCAGCTCTTCCACGAGTGGGGCGTCTGCGCCCTCTGGTGCGAGCCCATCCTCGGCGCCGAAGACCACGTCCTCGGCGCCGTCGTCGTCTACTACCGCGAGCCCAGGCTCCCCGAGCCCTGGGATCTCGACTTCATCCGCTCCGCCGTCCACCTCGCCGCCATCGCCATCGAGCGGCGACGCGCCGAAGAGGCCCTCCGCCTCAGCGAAGCCCGCTTCCGCACCCTCTTCGACCACGCTCTGGAGGCCATCTTCGTCATCGACCTCGACGCCGGCAAGATCGTCAACTGCAACCCGCGCGCCGAGCGCCTCCTCGCCCTCGACCGGGAGGCCATCCTCGGCCTCTCGCCCCTCGACATCTCCCCCGCCTACCAGCCCGACGGCGCGCGCTCGCGCGACATCATCCGCAGCGTCGATGACCTCCTCCGCAGCGGCGAGCCCGTCGAGCGCGCCTGGGTCATCCGCGACGGCTATGGACGCGAGCGCCCCTGCGCCGTCTCCAGCGTCCTCCTCCCCGAGCCCGGACGCACCCTCGTCCGCACCACCCTCACGGACCTCAGCGCCCAACGACGCGCCGAGACCGAGCGCGCCGCACTGGAGGTCGAGCTGCGACACACCCAGCGCCTCTCCGCCCTCGGCACCCTCGCCGGCGCCGTCGCCCACGAGATCAACAACCCCATCCAGGGCATCATGGGCTACGCCGAGCTGATCGGCCTCCGCGCTGCACACGACCCCGCCGTGTCGCGCTATGCCGCAGAGATCATTCACGAATCCGAGCGAACCGCCGCCATCGTCCGCTCACTCCTCGCCTTCGCCCGACGCGAGCAGGACCAGCCCCTCCACCCCCTGGAGATCAACAGCGTCGTCCGCTCCACGCTCCCCCTCCTCCAGACCCTCCTCGGACGCGACAACATCGCCCTGGAGGTCCAACACCACCCCCTCCCCCTCTACGCCCTCGGACGCAGCGCCCAGCTCCGCCAGATCCTCCTCAACCTCGCCACCAACGCACGCGACGCCATCAACGCACGCGCCGAGCCCGACGCGCCCAGGCGCCTCCAGATCACCACCGGCTTCGAGCACGACGAGCCCAGCGGACGACCCGGCGTCTGGCTCGCCGTCGAAGACTCCGGCGTCGGCATCCCCCAGGACGCCCTCGCCCACATCTTCGACCCCTTCTTCACCACCAAGCCCGCCGAGCAGGGCACCGGGATGGGACTCCCCATCAGCGCCAGCATCGCCGCCGAGCACGGCGGACGCCTCAGCGTCGAGAGCACACCCGGACGCGGCGCGCGCTTCTGCCTCCACCTCCCAGCGGTTGACGACCCGGCGCGGGATGTGGGATAGCCTGTTCCGGGACGGAGCCCGAGCCACGGACCGCAAGGGGCGCAGAGCATGGCAGCCGAGACGAGCGCAGGGCAGGCCGAACCCATCCTGGTCGGCCACGACATCTTCGACCTCACCACCTCCACCTGGCGAGGATCCCTCAAGGTCTATCGACCCATCTGGGTCCACGCCGAAGGACCCCTCGCCTGGGTCGCCTCCGAAGACGGCGAGCTGCGCGCCCTCTCACTCCACGACGGCGCCGAACGCTGGCGACGCGACCTCCCCGCCGAGCCCACCCTCCTCGCACTCGGACACGACGAGATCGCCGTCGCCACACGCGACGAGGTCTGGGCCTTCGACCGCTACACCGGCGCCGCACGCGAACTCCTCTGGCTCGAAGACGCCGAGGTCGAACACCTCGCCGCTGTCGGACAACACCTCGCCGTCGCCCTCACCGACAACCGCGTCCTCATCCTCAACGTCACCACCGGCGAGACCGTCGCCACCCTCCTCCCCCAGCCCACCGACCGCAGCGACCTACCCCCCAACCAACGACCCATCGGACCGGGCGCCGTACACCCCCACACCACCACCCTCCTCCCCACCCGACGCATGACCTTCTGCGTCGTCACCGAGCTGGACCGACACTACGACCTCCGCTGCATCGACCCCTGGGGCGGCCTCGTCTGGCGCGAGCGCGTCGAGCACACCGCCGAGTCCTGGGTCGATGGCGTCGCCCGCGTCCTCGACAAGCGCATCGCCCTGCGCGGCATGGGCCAGCGCTGGCTCCTCTTCGCACCCTGCGGACCCGGCGAAGAGTCCATCCTCGTCCGCCTCGCCAACGGCGGGCGCACCACCCTCCCCTTCGAGGTCACCGCCGTCGTCGAAGACGACGACGGACAGGTCTGCGGGCTCCTCGCGGTGGACGCCGAAGAGCCCGAGCAGCTCGCCTGGTGCGATCCCGACACCGGCGCCGCCCGCTGGACCCTCCACTTCGACTTCGCCCCCTGCGACCAGGCCACCGCCACGCGCGGACCCCACGGCCTCGTCATCGCCCTCTACCACACCTTCCAGCGCGAGGTCGTCGTCTTCGCCGTGGACGAGGCCACCGGACAGACCCGCTGGCGCGAGCGCCTGGAGATCCCCGCCTCCTCCTACCGACTCCGCCACGAGTTCAACCGCGTCACCCTCGCCCAGCACCGCAGCGCCATCGTCGTCCGGATGCTCCAGGAGCCCCGCGCCTTCCTACGCGTCCTCGACCCCGAGACCGGACGCTGCGCCTTCCCCGCCCGCGCCGAGCTGCTCCCCCCGACGTCGTAGCGTCCGGGCTCACGCCCGGACGCCCCCCCGCCCTCACCCCTTGTTGTGCACCAGGAGCTTGGTCCCGGACTCGAAGATCGCCTCCATCTTCTGCTCTCCGGGGATCTTCGTCACCAGCCCCACGCCGAAGGTCATGTGGTTGATCACCTCGCCTTCCTCGAAGCGCTCGGTCATCCGGTACGCCCGGGGCTCGCTCAGATCCACCCCCTCGATGGCCGCCTGATAGAGATCCGCGGGCGTCGGCCCGGACACCTTGCGCGTCGTCGTGCGGGCGCTGCCGCTGCTGCTCCGGCTCGAACCGGACGACGACGAACCGCCCGACGAGCCCGCGCGCGCCGGCGGCGGCGCGTCGCTCTTGTGGACGCCGCTCTTCGGCGCGCGATAGCTGTGGATCGCGCGGCACGTCTTGCACTCCACCCGCGCCGGGCGACCCTCCACCTCCGCGTGGATGACGTGCAGCAGATCCATCTTACACCGCCCGCAATGGGCAACAATATCCTCTCCAGCGCGGTAGCGCTTCATGCAAGCTCCTGATAGCGTAACGACGATCCTCTCGCGCGGCGCGCCCCGCGTGCCGCGACTCCAGCGGCGACCGCCGGAGGAGAGGCGCCTTACTACCACCAACCCGCCGCGCGAGCAATCCTCCGCGCGACGCCACGCCGAGAGCCCCATGACGGTCTCCATCTGGCAGGAGGCCCAGGATCAACCCCTGGGCGACTTCGACGACGTCGTCATCGGCGCAGGCCTCGTCGGCGCCTGGGCGGCTACAGCCCTCGCCGCGCGCGGACGCGCCGTCGCCCTCGTGGACGCGCGACACCCCGCCGCAGGCGCCTCCGGACGCAACGGCGGCTTCGTCCTCACCGCCCAGCGCGAGCACTACCCCGATCTCATCGCCCAGGTCGGGCGCGAGCGCGCCCGCGAGCTCTTCGGCCTCGTCGCCCAGAACGTCCGCCTCATGCGCCACCTCGCCAACGCCCACCGCGTCCCCATCCAGGAGGGCGCCGCCCGCGTCGCAGAGCACCCCGCCTACGCCGACGAGCTGGAGCGCTGGGCCCACGCCCTCGACGAAGACGGCTTCTCCGTCCGCTTCGCCCGCGAAGACCCCTACGACGCCGGCTTCCTCGCCTACATGCAAGTCCTTGACGACTTCACCTTCAACCCGGCCACCCTCGCCGCGCGCCTCGCCGACGCCTCCGGCGCCCACCTCATCGAGAGCAACGAGGTCTTCCACATCGACCACGCCGGGCGTGGCGTCACCGTCCGCGGGCGGCGAGGCATCCTCCGCGCCGAGCGCGCCTGGATCACCACCAACGGCTACGCGGGCGATCTCCACCCCGCCCTCGCCGCGGTCGTCCGACCGGGCCGCGGTCAGATCATCGTCACGCCCCCGGCGCCCTCCGGCCTCATCCCTTTGGGCGGCATCTCGGGCACGGGCTACTTCCGCCAGCTTGAAGACGGCCGCGTCATGATCGGCGGCGGGCGCCTCCAGTTTGAAGCCCAGGAGTACACCGCCGAGGACCGCGTCACCCCCAACCTCCAGGCCTTCCTCCTCGACCTCCTCGGCCAGCGCTTCCCTGCGGCGCCCCAGCGCGTCGAGCGCGCCTGGGCTGGCATCCAGGGCTTCACCCCCGACCGACGCGCCGTCGTCGGCCTCCTCCCGGGGCTCGACCGCGTCGCCTTCGCCGTCGGCTTCAGCGGCTACGGCAACTCCATCGGCCTCGTCGCCGCCGAGCGCATGATCGCCCTGGCCCTCGACGGCGAACCCCCAGGCCCCCTCGACGCTCGACGCTTCGAGGCGCTGCGCTGACCCCCTCGGCTCCGCAACCCCCCCGGCTGCGTAAGCTCCTGCATCGCTTCGCTCGCAGGAGCAACGCAGCCGGTCCCCCCCGTGACGGGGGGACACCGCCATGATCCTCGCTCGCCTGTGGC
>CAUJGC010000327.1 GCA_963169075.1 Myxococcota bacterium | reverse complement strand
CCTCTTTTTGTGCCTGGCGGCGCCGCCGCGGCGCGCGGGGCCCCCCCCCCCCCCCCCGGTCCCCCCCTCAGCCCAGCTCCACCACCCGCCCCAGGAAGATCACCGCACCCGTCTTGATGTCCCGGATCAGGAAGATGAAGGGCCGATCGATCGCCACCGGCAGGAACTCCGGCACCGACGTCTCGCCCACCACCACCGCCGTCGCCGCCGCGGCCTCCGTCCCCTCCTCATCCACCGCCACGAAGGTCTTGTGGAAGACCCCGGTGATCGCCAGCCCGCCCTGGCCGTTGATCCCCGAGAAGTCCGCGTCACCGAACGCCGACTCCATCCCCAGCGCCATCAGCGGCGGCACCAGATCCACCGACGACTCAAACCCGAACTTCGGCAGCGCCAGCTCCAGCGACCGATACCCAAGCCCGCCCAGGATCGCGTCCAGCCCGTCCACGTCCAGCCCCGCCTCGAACGCCTCGAACGTCCCCGCGTCCGGGGCGATCACCACCATCGACAGCTCGCCGCCCACATAGGGCAGCTCCACCGCCTCGTACCCCTCGCCCGACGCGTAGCCGAACCCCTCCTGGATGTGCATCGTCGGCACCTCCGCCGACCCACCCGAGATCGAGGTGAAGGTCGCCGGGCGCGTCTGCGACTCGTCAAACGGGGTCTGCCACGACGCCTTGAAGTACACCGCGTTCGTCAACACCAGCACCGTGCTCGGATCGATCGACCCCTCCGGCAGCAGGTCCCGGATGCGGTCGTTGGTCTGATCCTCCACCCACCCGTTGATCGTCTCCCGCGCCCCCTCCGGATCGCCGTCGAAGTCCAGCGCCCGCAGCCCCGCCCCGTAGTTCAGCGCCAGCAGATCCAGGTAGCTGCTCAGGAACTCATACCCCGTCTGACCCCAGATCGCGTTCACCACGCTCAGCTGGAACGGCGCCCCCGTCTGACCCTCCTCCAGCTCCACGTCCTGCCCGCGGCGCTGCATCTCCAGATCCAGCGCGTTGAACGCCGTGTGCAGCCGCTCCGGCCCCAGCGAGAAGCGCAGCGCCTCCGCCATCTCCGCCGCCGTCTCACCACGCGCACCGCCGTACGTCATCGCCAGCGCGATCGAGATGCTGTGCGGTGAGAGGAAGAGGTTGCCGCCGCTCGCCCCGCCGATCTCCTGGTAGATGTCCAGCGCGAAGGCCCGGTTGTCCCGCGTCAGCGTCGCCAGCTCCGTCTCTGAAGCGTCCGGCGCGGCCACGCGCTGCTTGTCCGAGCGCAGCTCCTCACCCGCAGGGATCGGGTTGTTGTTGCTGTTGTTGTTCGCGCTGTTGTTGCCCCCACCCGACGAGCCCCCATCGTCACCGCACGCCGCCAGCGGCGCCGCCAGGAGCGCCAACGCCAACACGAGAGCATGAGCAGACTTAAGCTGATGTCGCATCTTCAATCTCCTTGAGCTGAGTGATCACCGCGCAGCATCCCGCGCACCCTCTCTCCACAAAGCAAGGTCAAGGCCAACCTGCTCAAGCCCGCTGCCATCGACGGCGACGCCCACACCCCTCCCCACGCCCCACGAAAATCTGACGCCGACGACGCTTGAAGCCCTGACACCCTCTCGGCTATCCTCCGCCCCGGATGAACCCGCGCGACCCACGCGCGCCCTGACCACGCGAGCCGACATGACCCACCCCGCCTCCCTTCAGGACTGGATCGACCGCGCCACGCGCGACCTCAAGGGCAAGCCCCTCGACAAGCTCGACACCCCCCTGGAGGAAGGCTTCACCCTCCGCGCCCTCTACACCGCCCTCGACCGCGAAGGCGCCCAGGACGACCTCCACGCCCCAGGCGCCGACAACCTCCGCCGCGGCGCCTCCCCCCTCGCCAACAGCCGCGAGGGCTGGATCATCCGCCAACGCCACGCCGCACCCCACGCCGAGGTCGCCAACGACCACCTCCTCGAAGACCTCCGCCGCGGCGTCACCTCCATCGAGCTGGCCCTCCACACGGCCCCCCAAAGACCCAACACCGCCGCCCCGGGCGTCCCCGTCTTCAACCTCGCAGACCTCGACCGCGCACTCCAGGGCGTCCACCTCGACGGCATCTCCCTCGCCCTCGACGCCGGACACGCCGCCCTCCCCGCCGCTGCCCTCGCCCTCCAGCTCGCCGCGCAGCGCGGCACCCCCTTCGCCCGCCTGGAGCCCGGCCTCGACCCCCTCGGCCTCCTCCTCGCCACCGGCGCCTCACCCCTCCCCCTCCACCTCGCCTGGGACCAGGCCGCCCCCCTCGCCGCACACCTCCAGCGCGAGCGCCGCGGCGTCGCCCTCCGCCTCGACGCCAGCCCCCTCCAGCACGGCGGCGCACACGCCGCACACGCCCTCGGCTACCTCCTCGCCTCCGGCCTCGACGCCCTCCGCAACCTCCAGCAGCGCGGCCTCGCCCTCACCGACGCCGCCGCGCAGCTCTCCTTCGCCCTCCGCATGCCCACCGCCTTCTTCCTCGGCGCCGCCATGCTCCGCGCCCTCCGCGTCACCTGGGCCAGCGCCCTCCAGCACCTGGGCCTCGACCCCGCCGCCCTCCCGCCCCTCCTCATCGCCGCCCCCGACCTCCGCGCCATGACCCGGCGCGACCCCTGGGTCAACCTCCTCCGCAACACCGCCACCACCTTCGCCGCCGCCGTCGGCGGCGCCGACGTCGTCACCACCACACCCTTCGACGACCCCCTCCACACCCCCTCCGACCTCGGACGACGCATCGCCCGAAACACCCAGCTCATCCTCCAACGCGAGGCCCACCTCCACGCGGTCATCGACCCCGCAGGCGGCGCCTACGCCCTCGAAGCCCTCACCGACGACCTCGCCCAGGCCGCCTGGGCCGAGCTGCAAGCCATCGAGGCCCAGGGCGGCCTCACCGACGCACTCACCTCCGGCTGGCTCCCCCAGCGCGTCCTCCAGACCCAGCGCGCACGCCAGGACGCCATCGCCCGGCGCAAGCGCCCCATCACCGGCGTCTCCTCCTTCCCACGCCTCCACGACGGCCCCCTCCCCGCCCCCCCCGTCCTCCCGCCCACGCCGACCCCCCAGGCCCCCACCCTCCCACCGCCCACCCTCCCCGCCCCCCAGGACCCCGCCTTCCTCCACGACCTCCTGCGCGCCGCGGCCCTCCACCCCCT
>CAUJGC010000326.1 GCA_963169075.1 Myxococcota bacterium | reverse complement strand
GCCCGGCGTTACGCCCCCGGGGGGGTCACGCTTCACCCCCACCGTCAAGCGCGCCCCCACCGGCCCGACCTTCGACCGCGCCGACCTGGAGGAGCTGGCCGGCGGCCAGATCTCCCGGCTCTTCGGGCCGCGCTTCGCGGCGCAGGATCGCTACGCCCGACAGGTCCGCATGCCGCAGCCCCCGCTCCTCCTCTGCGACCGGGTGACGGGCATCGACGCCGCGCCTGCCGTGGAGGGGACGGGCACCCTCTGGACCGAGACGGACGTCACCTGGGACGCCTGGTATCTCCACGAGGGCCGGATGCCCACCGGCATCATGATCGAGTCCGGCCAGGCGGACCTCCTCCTCATCTCCTGGATGGGCGCCGACCTCCGCAACCAGGGCGAGCGGGTCTACCGCCTCCTGGGGTGCGACCTCATGTTCCACGGCGGCCTCCCCCGGCCCGGCGAGACGCTCAAGTACGACATCCACATCACCGGGCACGCCCGCCAGGAGCAGATCCGCCTCTTCTTCTTCCACTACGACTGCACCATCAACGACCAGGTGCGCCTCAGCGTCCGCAACGGCCAGGCCGGCTTCTTCACCGACGAGGAGCTGCGCGACTCCAAGGGCATCCTCTGGACCCCCGAGGACACCACCCTCCCCGAGCCCGCCGCCCTCGCCATGCCGGTCCAGCCCAGCCGGCGCGCCCTGGGACGCGCCGACCTGGAAGCCTTCGCCGCCGGGCAGCCCTGGACCTGCTTCGGCCCCGAGCTGGACCTCGCACGCACCCACACCGCCACCCCCCGCATCGCCGCCGACCGGATGCTCTTCCTCGATCAGGTCACCGACCTCGATCCCCAGGGAGGCCCCTGGGGCCGAGGCTACCTCCGCGCCACCCAGACCATCACCCCCGACCTCTGGTTCTTCGACGGCCACTTCAAGAACGACCCCTGCATGCCCGGCACCCTCATGTTCGAGGGCTGCGTGCAGACCATGGCCGTCTATATGACCGCCCTCGGCCTCACCCTGGAGGTAGACGGCGCCGTCTTCGAGCCCGTCCCCCACAAGACCTACGCCATGCGCTGCCGAGGCCAGGTCATCCCCTCCTCCCGCGAGCTGGTCTACGAGGTCTTCGTCCGCGAGGTCCATGACGGCCCCCTCCCCACCCTCTACGCCGACCTCCTCTGCACCGTGGACGGCCTCAAGGCGTTCCACTGCGCCAACATGGGCCTCCAGCTCTCCCCGGCCTGGCCCCTCGACCGGCGCCCCGCCCTGCCTCCGGACACCGCGCCCGCCGCCCAGGCGGACGGCTTCGCCTTCGACTACCCCTCGCTGCTGGCCTGCGCCTGGGGCAAGCCCTCGGACGCCTTCGGACCCCGCTACGCCGACTTCGACAGCCCCCGACGCGTCGCCCGCCTCCCCGGCCCGCCCTACCACTTCATGACCCGCATCCTCCAGGTGGACCAGCCCATGGCCGCCATGAAGGCCGGCGTCCAGCTCGAAGCCCTCTACACGATCCCCCCCGACGCCTGGTACTTCACCGCCAACGCCTACCCCACCATGCCCTACGCCGTCCTCATGGAGGCGGCCCTCCAGCCCTGCGGCTGGCTCGCCTCCTACGTCGGCTGCGCCCTCACCAAGCCCATCAACCTCTACTTCCGCAACCTCGACGGCACCGGCACCCAGCACCAGGAGGTCACCCCCCTCACCGGCGCCCTCCACACCCACGTCAAGCTCAAGACCCTCGCCCAGGCCGCCGGCACCATCATCGTCGCCTTCGACGTCCGCACCGTCGATCCCCAGGGCCGCCCCGTCTTCAGCATGGACACCGCCTTCGGCTTCTTCCCCCGCGCCGCCCTGGCCGGACAGGCCGGGCTGGAGCCCACGCCTGCCGCCCGCGACGCCTTCGACGCCCCCGCCAACGTCAGCATCGACCTCCGACAGCGCCCTGCGCCCTTCTTCGGCGCCCCCGCAGCCCTCGCCTGCGGGGATCTCCTCATGATCGACCGCCTCACCGGGGCCTGGCCCCAGGGCGGCGACGCGGGCCTGGGCCGCTACCGCGGCGAGCTGGACGTGGACCCGGGCGCCTGGTTCTTCAAGGCCCACTTCTATCAAGACCCCGTGCAGCCCGGCTCCCTCGGCGTCGAGGCCCTCCTCCAGCTCCTCCAGGCCGCCGCGCTCCACCAGGGCCTCCACGCCGCCTTCCGCGCGCCGCGCTTCGAGGCCGTCGCCTCCGGCGTCGATGTCACCTGGCGCTACCGCGGCCAGGTCCTCCCCCACCACCGCCGCGCCACCAGCACCCTCGACCTCACCGCCGTCACCCGCGAGCCGGACGGCAGCCTCCTCCTCCTGGCCGACGGCGCCCTCTGGGCCGACCACGCCTGCATCTACCTCGTCAAGAACCTCGCCGTTCGACTCCGCGAGGGCGCGCCGACCCCCACGGCCCCCCGCGACGACGACGCGCCCTTCACCACCGAGCACACCCTCTCCCTCGACACCGACCCCTGGCTGGCCGACCACTGCCCCACCTGGACCGCCCCCGCCCTCCCCATGATGTTCGCCCTGGATCTTTTGGCCCAGGCCGCCCTCCAGGCGGCCCCCGGCCACACCCTCCAGGCCATCGAGGACGCCCGGATGCTCCGCTGGCTCGTCGTGGACCAGCCGCGCCGCCTCCGCCTCACCGCCCGGCGCCTCACCGAGCGCCCCGGCGCCTTCGCCGTCACCCTCGACGCCCAGCCCACCACCCTCCGCCCCGGCCAGCCGCCTCGCTTCGACGAGGTCGCCCGCGCCACCGTCCTCCTCGGCCCCCACCTCCCCACCGCCGACGCGCCCCCGCCCCTCGACGCCGCCCTGGAGGACGACGACGCCCCCTACGCCTCGGGGCGCCTCTTCCACGGCCCCGCGCTCCAGCTCCTCCAGCGCCGCCGCCTGGGACACCAGGGCGCCGACGGCGACCTCCTCCCCTACCCCCCTGCGGTCCCCCGCGGCGCCCTCGGCGCCGCCTGGCTCGACGGCGCGCTCCAGATCATCCCCCACGACCGCCTCGATGTCTGGGCCGATCTCCCTGGCCTCGACGCCCAGATCGCCTACCCCCACGCCGTCTCCCGCCTCACCCTCCACGGCCCGCTCCCTCCCGCCGACGCCCACCTCCAGAGCCGCGCCCGCCTGATCGCCTTCCACGACGAGCGGCGCCTCACCACCGAGCTCACCCTCCTCCACCGCGACACCCCCTGGCTCACCCTCCGCCTCACGGAGATCCTCCTCCCCAAGGGCCGCCTCGGCGCCGCGCCCCCCCACCACCGCCGCGCCTTCCTCCGCGACCGCGCCTGGGCCCCCGGCGTCGCCCTCGCCTCGCTCACCGAAGACGCCGCCCACCTCACCGCCGCCGAGGTCCGCCAGAGCGCCTGGTTCCCCGGCACCCTGGAGCGCGCCTACCGCGTCGAGGGCCCACCCGACGTCCTGGCCGCCGCCATCGCCGCCAAGGAGCGCGCCGCTGCCCTGGCCTTTGTCCACCCGGCCCACCTCGACCTCGACCCCCACCAGGGCGTCATCACCTCCGACCGCCTCCCCTGGCAGCGCCTCCCCGTCACCGTGCAGGCCGCCGCAGACGGCGCCTTCGAGGCCCGCTCCGGCCCCTGGCCCGGCCTCGACCCGCAGGCCCTCTCCGACTTCTGGCGCCCGCGCCTCCACACCCCGCCCGGCTGGTTCGGGGACGACCTCTACGCCGCCCTCACCGCCGCCTTCGTCCGCTCCCTCCGCCTCCAGGCCCCCCAGGCCCTCCGCGACCTCCAGGGCCGCAGCGTCCTCCTCCTGGGCAACCACCAGGTCCAGATCGAGTCCCTCCTCATCACCGCCATCGCCCCGGTCCTCCTCCAGACCCCC
Source organism: Myxococcota bacterium (assembly GCA_963169075.1). Classification (GTDB taxonomy): domain Bacteria; phylum Myxococcota_A; class Bradymonadia; order Bradymonadales; genus CAUJGC01. The sequence goes on along the minus strand of CAUJGC010000326.1, from coordinate 666 downwards.
GTCGTCACCCTCGCCAACGCCAAGCACGAGCAGGGCTGGGTGGGACGCCTCGTCCGCCAGACCTTCGCCTGGCCCGGCTGCCGTGACCCCCAGAACATCCACTACTTCCGCCAGAGCGAGCCCGCCCAGCTCCTCACCCTCATCGACGGCTTCAAGCGCGACATCCAGGCCCGCGGCTCCTCCCTCATGGTCCACGCCGCAGGCGACCGCGAGCGCCAGGCCGACGCCCGCGTCGAGCACCTCTCCTCCCTCTTCCTCGACATGGCCCTCGACCTCGACCTCCCCATCCTCCCCGTCTCCTTCCAGGGCGGCCTCCCCCCCGAGCCCGTCGCCCACAAGCTCGAGTTCCCCCACGGCCTCGGCGCCCAGGACTACGTCATCGGCGCCCCCCTCCTCCCCGAGCACCTCCGCGCCCTCCCCTACGCCCAGCGACGCGCCGCCGTCCTCGACGCCATCAACGCCCTCGCAGACCACGCCCGACACCTCACCCACCCCGCCAACCCCCACCTCCTCCACGCCGCCCACGCCTGGCAGGAGCGCGGCCTCCAGCCCGTCTTCGCCACCCTCGCCGCCGCCATCCAGGCCCTCCCCCAGCCCGGCCCCGACACCCAGGCCCTCCTCCTCGGCCTCCAGAACGAGCCCCTACCCCACACCGACGACCCTGCA
>CAUJGC010000325.1 GCA_963169075.1 Myxococcota bacterium | reverse complement strand
GGCCAGGGGTCGCGCCCCCTGGAACCCCCCTCATCTCAAGGCGCGCCGCACGCCAGCCAGGCCCGCAGGCGCTCGATCTCGGCGTCATCGGGGCCGCCGAAGGGAGGCATCGGGGCGTCATCGGCGCCGACCCGCGCCTCGATCCGGGCAGACCAGGCGCGGGCGTCCTCGGGGGTGTCGAGATCGACGCCCACGGGGGCGCCTGCGCGATCCCCTTCGGGGAGGGCGCTGTGGTGGCAGCCCACGCACCAGTCCAGCATGAAGCCGTGGCCGAAGGTGTCCCAGGTGAGGGCCTCGCACGGGTCCACGGCGGCGTCCGCGCCGGGTGTGCCGGTGTCCTCGGACTCCTGGCCGCCGGCGTCAGGCGCGGCGTCGGGAGGCTGCGTGGAGGCGCCGTCGTCGCCGCAGGCGACGAGGAGCGCCACAAAGAGCATCTTGACAGATATCTTGATATATCTTGACATATCAGGTCGCGGCGAGCGCCCGCAGCGGGGTGAGCCCAGGGTACCAAGGCGAGGGGTCCACGCCGAGGAGGTGGAGGACGCCCGACGCCAGGTGCGCCGCGGTGATCGGCGCGCCGCCCGGATCCGGGAGGCCCGTGTCCAGGTGGATCGGCCTGGAGAGGAGGCGATCGTCGGTGCCGCCGATCACGGCGCCGCCGCGCACCCCCGCGCCCAGGACCAGCGCCGAGGTGACCGGCCAGTGGTCCTTGCCCTGAGCTTCGTTGAGGCGCGGCGTGCGGGACATCTCGGAGAGGACGACCACGACGGTGTCATTCAGGAGGCTCGCGGCCTCCAGGCGCTCCATGAGATCGTCGAGCCCCGCGAAGAGATCCTCAAAGAGCGCGAGCTGGCGGGCGTGGTTGGCGTCGTGGGTGTCCCACTCGCCGCCGTGCTCGATCATGGCTGCCCTGGCGAGGCCGTCTTTGAAGAGGCGCACGGCCAGCTCGACCTGGGGCTGGAACTCCAGCTGGGCGGAGAAGTCGCGGAAGGAGGTGATCAGCGGCTTGAGCCGGTCGCGCCGGTCCACCGCGCGGGCCAGGTCATCGAGGCGCTGCCGTGAGAGCGCCGTCGTCCCCCGGGCCTCCCGATCGGCCTCCGCCCGGCGACGCACGAAGTCCTTGATCAAGGACGCCTCGCCGGCGTCCGGCACGAAGCGTTGATCGCTGCGGTTGATGGAGCGCGAGTAGGCGGCCTCGGGGTGGAGGAGCGTGATGAATTGCCCCGCCAGCCCCGCTCGCCCCGTCGATCCGCCAAAGGGCCCCGCGAAGGCCGTGTTGCCCAGGATCATGTAGGGGACCGCCAGATCGGCGCCCAGCGAGACGCCCGCGATGGCGCCCATGTCCGGCGAGGCGTCGGAGTTGGTGCCGGTGAGGATGCGCTTGGTGCACTCCTCGTGGGCGATGGAGCGGACCTCGACGCCGTTGACCACGGCGCAGCGGGAGCCCCAGGTCTGGAAGAAGCGCGCGACCGCCGGGCGATCCGCCCCCGTGAGGATGGGGAGCCCGGCGAAGGTCTGGACCTCGCCGGGCGGCGCGTCGATCCCGGCGAGGCCGGGCTTGGGGTCCAGGGCTGCGGTGACGTCCCAGCCGCCGCCGACGAAGACCAGCAGGAGGTTGCGGCGCTGGGCGGCGCGGCTCTGAGCCATCACCTCCTCCAGACGCCAGGGGAGCGCGGCGGTCGCCAGGGCGGCGGCGCCTCCCAGGAGGAAGGCGCGGCGGGAGATCGAGCGTGCGGTGTTGCGGCGAGTCATGGCTCCGTCCTCCAGGCGCGCTAATAATAGATGAGGCGGCCGTCTTGCAGCATCGCCGTGAGGGTGGTCTTCCAGGCGCGGCGCGGATCGTCGCTCCGGGCCAGCGCCGCCGCGAAGAGGTCCCAGAGGTCGTCGATGGCCGCCGAGTCCGGCGCAGCCTGCTCGGCGTAGAGGTGGCGGTGGAGGCGGGAGAGCTCCTGGCGGATCACCGGCTCGGCGCGCTCCTCGGGGCCCACGGTGAGGAGGCGCTGCGCCTCCGGGGCGTCCGAGCCCAGGTCCCGGTTCACGACGAAGCCCGCAGCCTCCAGCGCGAAGCTCTCAAAGACCAGGCTGGCGGTGGGGTTCACCGTGTGGACGGGCTGGGTGACGATGAAGTCGTCCAGGCCCCCGGCGATCACCTCATAGCCGAAGAGCGGATCGGCCATGAGATCGACGGTGCCGTAGTTGGCGCGCGGGGAGAGGAAGTCCAGCGGGAAGTTGATGTCCGCGGTCCAGCGGAAGCCGATCAGCGCCTCCATCATCCGGCTCCAGGCCCGCGGACGCACCTTCTTGACCGCCCAGGCGGGGTCCTCGGGGGCGCCCTCGCGGTAGGCGGTGCGGAAGGCGTCCGAGAGGACGATGGACCGCGCCAGCGCGCGGGCGTTCATCCCGTCTGCGACGAAGCCACGCTGGAGGCGCGCGACCTCCTCCCAGGGGACCTCCTCCAGCTCGGTCTGGGCGAACCAGGCCGAGAAGCGCCGCACGGCGCACTGCGCGAAGCGCGGGTCCGCCGCGATGGAGCGCCCCAGCGCCGGCAGGTCTGCCACCGGCTGCCCGAAGAAGCCCGGGTCGCGGTCGGTGAAGTAGGTCCGGTACTGCTCGTACTCGGGCTTGTAGTGCGAGTACGGGTAGGTGGCGACCTGCGAAGGCGCGGTGAAGAACTCGAAGGACCAGAAGAGGCTGGCGATGGGATCGAGGCTCTGGTGGCAGCTCGCGCACTCGGGGCGCTTGACCGAGGCCTTGACCAACGCTGGATCTGAGAGATCCACGTTGCCATCCACGTTGATATCATTGTCCAGAAAGTCAAAGCAGAGGAAGACCCGAGACACCAGGTTGGCCCGCGCGCGCTGCGCGTTGAGCGGCGTCGAGTAGTGCCGCAGCCACACCTTCGAGTCCGTCAGGAGCCCCGCGTGGGGACGCCCCGCCTCCGGCCACCGCGTCTCCTCCCAGGTGGCCCCGTCGCCTGTATAGTCCAGCCCCCACACCGTCGCCACCGGCCCGTCCGCCAGCGTGTAGTCGGCGGTGACGATCTCGGAGAAGGGGCGATCCTCCATGACCACCCGCTCGATCAGGCGCAGCGGCGACTCCGAGAGCGAGGTGTTGAACTCCACCAGCTCCATGCGGCTGTAGGCCCCGCCCGGAGGGAACCAGAAGAAGAAGGTCCGCAGGAGGAGCGCCTCATCGTACATGTCCCGGATGTTGGCCCCGAAGGCCGGGTCGTCCAGGTAGCGATCCACGATCCCCTCGATGGCTGCCGGATCGGTCTCGACGGCCTCCACCTCGTCAGGCGAGGGGCGGAGCCCCCGGAGCGCCATGGAGGCCCGGACGAGGTGCTGGGTCGGGGTGAGCCAGGTGACGCCCTCGGGGGGGGCGACGCTGTTGTTGGCCGCGCTGCTGTTGTTGACCGGAGCGGGTCCAGGCGCTGCGCCCGAGCCGTCGTCTCCGCACGCGATGAGCAGCGCGAGCGCCACAGGCGCCCACGCGATCCTGCCTCTCTGTCGTCGCATCATCCGCCACCTCCGCGCCTGCGCCCAAGATGCAAGTGTGCGACATCGCCCAGCCAAGTCAAGCCCGCCTCGCCCAGCGCCTTGACATCGGCGCCGCCGTGGGCACGCTCCAGGGGCGCCCTCGGGGCGCCCTCCCCTCCCCTCCTGCCGGAGCCCCCATGGAGACACCCCCCAAGCGACGCTGGCTGCGCCGCGCCGCTCAGGCTGCCGCCGTCCCCTTCCTCCTCCTCGCGCTCTTCCTCGCCGTCGTCGTCCTCGACGGCTGGACCGCCTTCGGCCACCGCGCCGAAGGCCCGCGCCTCACCCGCGTCCAGGGCTCCCCGCAGTGGAGCGACGGCAGCTTCCAGAACCCCCAGCCCCTCTGGAACGACGCCGTCGGGATGCTCACCCACGCCGCCGACGCCAGCCCCGACGGCTCCCCGGCCCTCCCCCTCCCCGTCATCCAGGTCGAGCCCGAGCGCTTCCAGACCCACCCCGACTCCGGGCTCCGCGTCACCTGGCTCGGCCACTCCACCCTCCTCATCGAGATCGACGGCTACCGCGTCCTCACCGACCCCGTCTGGGGGCCCCGCGCCTCACCCCTCACCTGGCTCGGCCCGGAGCGCTGGTATGCCCCCCTGATCGAGCTGGACGACCTCCCGCCCCTGGACGCCGTCCTCATCTCCCACGATCACTACGACCACCTCGACCTCCCCACCATCACCGCCCTCCGCGACCGCGACGTCCGCTTCATCACCCCGCTGGGCGTCGGCGCGCACCTCGCCTACTGGGGCGTCCCCGAGAGCCGGATCACCGAGCTGGACTGGTGGGACAAGACCGCCGTCGGCAAGCTCGAGATCGTCGCCACCCCCGCCCGACACGCCTCCGGGCGCGTCCTCCTGGACAAAGACGCCACCCTCTGGGCCAGCTACGCCCTCATCGGCCCCGAGCGCCGCGCCTGGTTCTCCGGCGACACCGGCCTCTTCCCCGACCTCAAGACCATCGGGGAGCGCCTCGGCCCCTTTGACGTCACCCTGATCGAGTCCGGCGCCTACGACGCCGCCTGGCCAGACTGGCACCTTGGCCCCGAGCAGGCCGTCCTCGCCCATCAGCTCGTCCGCGGCGACCTCCTCATCCCCATCCACTGGGGCCTCTTCAACCTCGCCTATCACGCCTGGACCGAGCCCGCCGAGCGCATCCTCGCCGCAGCCGACCAGCGCGACGTCAAGACCTTCATCCCACGCCCCGGCCAGAGCGTCGAGCCCGCCGCGCCGCCCGACCAGGAGCGCTGGTGGCCCGACGTCCCCTGGCGCTCCGCCGCCGACGCCCCCGTCCAGGCCACCCACGTCGAAGGCCTCGCCGCACCTGCTCCCTGACGGCGTTCTGTCAGCGACGCCCCACCACGACGCTCCTCCCAGAGCCAGGCCGGCCCTGCGGCCACCTCACCCCTCGCTCTGGAGAGCCCTCCCATGACTGACGTCACACCACGACGCCCCTTCCGCGTCGCCGTCCTCGGCGGCGACGGACGCTTCACCCTCCCCGACCTGGAGGGAGGCGAGTACGTCCACTTCAAGAGCTGCCGCTACGGCGGCAACGGCCCCCTCAAGCGCCTCGCGGCCAGCCTCCGCCAAGGCAGCTTTGATCGCGTCGTCTTGATGATCCGCTGGAACAGCCACAGCGCCACTGAGAAGATCCGCGCCCTCTGCAAGCAGCTGGAGATCCCCGTCGAGGTCATCACGTGATGGTGGGGGTCTGG
>CAUJGC010000324.1 GCA_963169075.1 Myxococcota bacterium | reverse complement strand
CCTGAGAGCGAAGCGAGCAGGAGGTTACGGGGCCGGGGGGGTTGCCGTCACGGGGGGGGGCCGGGGGGGTCACGACTTGAAGCCGCCCTTCTGGATGATGGCGAAGAGGTCCATGGCGATGCCGATGCCCCAGTGGAGGAGCGCCCCGTAGAGGAAGCTCCTGCTCTTGAGGGCGAGGTAGCCCAGGGCGATCCCGGCGAGGATGGCGCCGAAGGTCTCGGCGGCGGGCTTGCCGAAGTGGATCATGCAGTAGGGGATGGCCATGATGAGGAGGCTGTAGTAGCCGAAGCGCTTGAAGAGGGCGAAGATGACGAAGCCACGGAAGAAGGCTTCCAGGGCGAGGAACTGGATGCCGTAGAGGAGCTGATAGGAGACGAAGTGCTCCCAGCCGAGGATGGCGTTGTCGTAGAAGGGGTACTTGCTCTGGAAGGACTTGGTGTAGCTGATGCCGTAGACGATGGGGAGCATGCCGACGAAGAGGCCCAGGTAGATGAGGCCGTGGCTGGAGGTGCCGATGAGGCGGTAGCCGTAGTCGCGGACGCGGTCCTTGAGGACAAAAACGATGAAGAGGCAGGGGACGAGCATCCGCATGATGATGCTCATCAGGGCCCACCAGCCGTAGGGGAGGAGCCCGGTCCAGGGGTCGCTGCGATCCAGGCTGAGGAGCTGGGCGGTGTCGTTGAAGAGGCTGCCCCGGAAGAAGCCCGGGCGGCAGTAGTAGTAGAAGATCCCCATCAGGACGGTGATGAAGACAAAGGTCGCGGCGTCCTGCCAGGTCCAGGCAGGCCCGCCGTTGTTGTGGCGGAGGTCGTCGCGGACCTCCTGGAAGAAGGCGGTGAAGGGGTTGGCGGGGCGCTGGGCTTGATCTTCAGGTGCGGTCACGGCGATGATCCGGTGGGGTGGGTGAACACAAGCGCGGCGCGTCAGCGCCCTGGAGGCTGCACTATGCCGGAAGCGCGAGGCGAGGTGAAGCCCTCGCCGCCTGGGCGGGGGAGGGCGGGGGCGTGGGCGGTGTGGGCGTGGCTGCTCGGGGCGGGGCTGTGGGGGTGCGGTCGGGAGGAGGCGCCGGCGCCTCCTGCGGTGACGCTCCGCTTCTGGCACACGTTCAACGGCGGCGAGGCGGCGGTGGCGGCGGAGCGGGTGGCGGCGTTCGAGCGGGAGCACCCGGGGGTGAAGGTGGAGGTGACGGTGCTCTCCTTCGGGTCGGCGCGGAACCGGGTGCTGGCGGCGGCGCGCTCGGGGCAGCTGCCGGACGTGGCGCGGGCGGAGGTGGCCTGGATCGGGGAGTTCGCGGCGGCGGGGCTGCTGGAGCCTGCGGAGGAGGTGGCGACGACGGAGGCGGCGCTGCGGCCCTTCCTGCGCTGGGGAGACACGGTGTGGGCGTGGCCGCTCTCGATGGACGGGCTGGTGCTCTTCTACAACCGGGACCACCTGGCGGAGGTGGGGGCGACGCCGCCGCAGACGATGGCGGCGCTGGAAGCGGTGGGGCGTCGCCTGACGCGGGCGGGGGGCCCGGGAGGCGAGGCGCGCTATGGGCTCTCGCTGCGGGCGGACGGGTATGTTTTTTTGCCCTTCCTCTGGGCGTTCGGGGGGGAGACGGTGGGGGCGGACGGCGCGGTGAAGATCGACAGCCCGGCGGCGGTGGAGGCGCTGCGCTTTGTGGCGCGGCTGGGCGGGCCGGGGGGCGTCGCGCCGCCTGCGGGGGACGCCGCGCGGGAGTACGAGGAGGAGGTGCGGCGCTTCGGGGCCGGGGAGGTGTCGATGATGTTGAGCGGGCCGTGGGCGCTGGCGGAGGTGCTCCAGGGGAGCGCCTTCCGGGAGGCGGGGGCGCTGGGGATCGCGGCGGTGCCTCGGGGGCCGGGGGGGGCCGGGGGACCGCCCATCGGGGGGCATGGGCTGGTGGTGTTCAAGGGGCCGCAGGCGGCGGCGGCGAAGGAGCTGGCGCGCTTCCTGAGCCAGCCTGCGTCGCAGGCGGCCTTCGCGCGGTCGCAGCACGTCCTGCCGGGGGATGTGCGGGCGTGGGAGGAGCCGGGGGTGGCGGGGACGCCGCTGCTGGGCGCGCTGCGCGAGGCGCTGGCGTCGCCGCACCCCCGCGCGGTCTTCCCGGGGATGGCGCGGCTCTTTGACGCGCTGACCCCGGCGCTCCAGCGGGTGCTCCGGGGGGAGCTGGCGCCGGAGGAGGCGCTGGGCGGGGTCGGCGCGGAGTGGCGCGAGATCGTGGGGCGGTGATCAGTCCATGCCCTTGCGCTCGCGCATGGTGCTCTGCTCGGAGCGGATGATCTCAAGGACCGCCTCCACGATGGCGTCGAAGACGTGCTCCTCGCGCTCGCGCTCGGCGTTGGGGTCGGCCATCTGCTGGAGGGTGGAGGGCTCTCCGGCGATGTCGGCGGCGCGCCCGCCGGGCTCGTTGGGGAGGCGGGCGGCGGGGATGTGCAGCTCCTTGGCCAGCTCCATGCGGGAGAAGGCCTTGGTCATCTGGTCTTCGATGCGCCCGGCCTCGGCGTTCTGGACGAGGTCCTGGACGCCATAGGCGAGGCGCTCCTCGTTGGCGATGGCGCCGGCGTCGTTGGAGGTGTTGCCGAGGAGGGCGTGGGTCATCTCGTGGGCGAGGAGGCCAGCGCCTTCGGAGGTGTCGAAGGAGGGGGCGTCGGCGCCGAAGAACATCTTGTTCTTGACGTTGAAGCCGTTGGCGCCCATCTCGGCGGCGATGCGGCCGGACATCTCGCCGCGGAAGCCCTCGATGGCGCCGAGGGAGCGGTTGAAGAGGCCCTCCATGCGCTGGACGAGGCTGGGGTCGAGGGAGAAGCGCTCGCGGCGGAGGGCGGACTCGACGTTGGCGCTCTGGTCGTGGGCGACCTGGTTGGTGTCGCCCCAGGGGATGCGCCCGCCGGAGGAGAGGACGCCGCCGATGTGCTCCCCGAAGCCGCGCAGGGTCTGTCCCAGCCGCGACTTCGGCTCATCCTCGCCGCCCTTGCCGATGCCGCTGACGGCGCCGAGGCCGAGCCAGCCTTCGACGCGGCTGCGCATGTCCTGGGCGTACTTGCCGATGATCTGGGTGGCCTGGGGGCCGGCGTTGGGGACCAGCTCCGCGACGCGCTTGAGGGAGGCCTGGAGGCGCTGGGCGACCTCGGGCTGCTCGTTCTGGAGGCGCTCGCCGGCGTTGCCGAGGAGGCCGAAGAAGAGGGCCTCGGGGGAGCCCAGCTCGCGGGCGAGGTCGCCGCCGCCGCCGCCGCCCATGGAGGCGCGGGGCCGGGCGGCGCGGGGGGTGTCCACGCCTGCGAGGCGGGCGAGGGCGGGGAGGTAGACGTCCTGCATGCGCGCGCTGGAGGTGTCGGCGTAGATGTTGCCGGGCATGTTGGCGCTCATGCGGGGGGCGAAGTCGGCCTGCTGGGGGGGCGGGGCGAGGGGTTGGGTGGAGCGGAAGCCGGCCTCGAAGAGGCCGGAGAGGGAGTCGAGGCTGCGGGCGACCTGCTCCCCGAGGTGGAGCATGGGGTCGGCGGTGGCGGGGGAGGCGTGGTGGCGGGCCTGGACCTGGGTGGCGAGGGCGCCCGCGAGGTCGAGGCCGCGGGCGGCGCGCTTCGCGGCGCGGGGGAGCGTGAGGCCGGAGTCGGGCGCGAAGGCCGTGAGGACCGCGCGGGGGTGGGGGTCGTCGCCCTGCTGGGGCTCCGCGACGAGGACGCGCCCGGCGCTGAAGGAGGGGATGAGGGCGGTCCAGGCGGCGGCGGGCTGGGCCCGGGCGAGGAGGCGGTCGGGGTCGAGGGTCTGGAGGCGCCGGGGGGCGTCCTCGCGGGCGCCGTCCTGGGCGGCGCGCTGGAGGGCGTCGGGGTCGGCGGGCGGGCCGTCCTGGGCGGCGCGGCGCTGGAGGTCGAGGCGCGCGGCGTCGGCGTCGGCGTCGGCCTGCGCGGCGTCGGCGGCGTCGGCGCGCTGGGGGGTGGCGGCGCGGGCGGCGAGGGTCCGGGCGCGCTGGAGGGCGGCGGCGAGGGTGGTCTGGAGGTCGGCGCGGAGGTCGTCGGGGGCGTCGAGGGCAGCGCGGGCGTCGTCCTGGAGGCCGCTGGCGAGGTCGCGGAGGGCCTCGGGTGCGACGGGGGCGCGGCTGTCGGCGGCGGCGCGGAGGGCGCTGGCGCGCTGGACGAGGAGGGCGTGTCGCTGCTGGAGGGCGCCGCGGAGGTCGTCGCTGGCGCTCTCGGCCAGGCGGGCGGCGAGGTTGGCGCGGAGGGTGGCGAGATCGGCGGCCTCGCGGGCGTCGGCGGCGAGGGCGGGGGTCTGGGCGAGGCGCTGGAGGGTGGCGCCGACGGTGTAGGAGGCGCCCCAGCGGCGCGCGGCCTGGGCGAGCTGGGCGTCGGCGTCGGCGGCGCGGGCGGCGGGGGTGCTGGGTGCGGCCCGGGGGGTGCTGGCGAGGTCGGCGCGGGCGCGGAGCAGCTCGGCCAGGGCGGGATCGACGGGGTGGTCTTCGGGGGTCTCGGCGGCGTAGGCGGCGTCGAGGAGGGCGCGCTCGGGGGCGCGCTGGCCCGTCCGGGCGCGCTGGAGGAGGCGGGCGGTGTCGATGGAGCGGAGGCCGGTGGGGGCCTCGGCGTCGGCGCCCCGGGGGGCGGCGGGTGCGGGGGCGAGGGCGCGGAGGGTGGCGTCGAGGGCCTCGAAGACGAGGTGGCCGGGGCCGGTGAGGTCGGCGGCGGCCTCGGGGTGGGCGCGGAGGGCGGCGCGGAAGGCGGCGCGGTGCTCCTGGACGCGGGCGTGGAGGGCCTGGCCGAGGGCGAGGCGCTCCTGGGGCCGCTCGGCGCCCTGGAGCTGCGCGGCGAGGTCGAGGACGGCGTCCTGGGTGTCCTGGAGGCGCTGCTGGAGGCGCTGCTGGAGGCGCTGCCCCTCGTCGGTGCTGCGGAGGTAGCGGAGGTGCTGGGTGCGCCGGGCCTCGGCGCGGGCGGCGAGGCGCTCGACCTGATCGGCGGCGTCGTCGGTGTAGCCGGTCTGGAGGATGTGCTGGTCCAGGCTCACCAGCTCGGCCTCCAGCGGGGAGCCCGGGGTGAGGGTGGGCTGGAGGTCCGCCAGGCGCTGCCGGAGGAGATCTGCGAGGGCGACCTCAGCGGCGCGCGCTGCGGCGAAGGGGAGGGGGAGCGTGGTCATGTCGTGGCCCCTTGGCGTCGGTGTGGGGACGGGTCACGCGGGGCGAAGGCTCCAGCCGCGTGGTCCAGCGCATATCGCCCCTCAATATAGTACCGCCCCGCGCCTTTGTCACGCCCCGACTCGCGCAGGCGAGCGCGGGCGCTGATGTGGCCCTCCAAAAATCACCCACGCTCCTCCTTCGCCCTTGCCTCTCCCGGCGCCGCCTCGTATCCTTCCTGCGTGGGATGTGACTTCTACAGGCTGAAGGAGGACCCGTTATGGACACCCGATTCAACGTAAGCAGCGCGCTGGAGCTGACCCCGCGCCGCATCAGCGCCCCCGCAGCGCTCCTGGCCCTGACCGTGATCCAGACCCGCGCGCCCAAGCAGCGGGAGGCCGTGCCCGCCGGGATGAAGGGGGTCTTTGATGACCTCACGGAGGAGGTCGGCGCGGCCATCGGCCGCCTCCAGGCCAGCCTGGATCTCCAGGCGGCGGCGGAGGCGCCGCCCGTCGAAGAGATCGAACTCCCCGCGGAGCTGCTGAAGCTGGCCGACGAGGCGACGCTCCGCGACAGGCGCGGCATGAACAACCTGCTTGATGTCTGGACGGGCGGTCTGGCGAGCCTGCTGGAGGGCCTCGTCTTCCAGCCCGGCGCCAAAGGTGAGGACGCCCGCGCGCTGATGGACGCGTGGTTTGGGGACGGGCGCGGGTTCTTGAACGCGCCACACGCCACCCAGTGGCTGGAGATCGACCGGCGCTGGGGTCGCCTCCGCCCTGAGGATCAAGCCCGCCTCCAGCGCCTCGGCCTGTGGGAGCACGCGCAGACCCTCGTGACGCTCAACGGCTGGTTCGGGCAGCTCCTCCAGATCACCCGCGACGCCGACGCACCCGCTGCGGTGGCCCCCGATGCGGACCCCCTCCCCGACATCCTCCGCACCCTCACCCGCGTCCTCCTCTTCGCCAACCTCGCCTGGCCCGGCGACGCCCCCGAGGCCGTTGAGCGCCGCCAGCGCCTCGCCGGTCCCTACCTGGCGGAGATCCAGAAGGTCAGCGCGAAGTACGCCACGAACGCCAAGCAGCGCGCCCAGGACGACGAACCGTGAGCCGCGCCATGCGCTGAGCAAGGCCAGGAGATCCTTCAGGGGATCATTTTAGGCTGCTGAGCAACACGAGGAGATCCTCCAGGGGATCTTTGGGCGTTGCTCAGCAAGGTTGAGAGAGCCTCTGGGGGATCTCTTCGTGTTGCTCAGCAGCGCCAGGAGAGCCTTGGGAGGAGCGTTTGGGCACGCTCAGCGTGGTTTGAGGGTGCCTCCGGCGGTCGGGGGGGAAGCTCCCCCCCGAGCCCCCCGTTCTTTTTTCGACGAGGTTGGATGATGCAGCTGGGAGGACGGGCAGCTCGTGGCCCCTTCGTGACGGCGACCCCCCCGGCTGCGTAACCTCCTGTTCGCGGCGCACTCCGGCGGACCGCTGCCGGTCCCCCCCGTGCCGGGGGGACACCGACGGGTTCGGGTGGGGACGGGTGGGACGGCTGCGCGGCCTTCAGGCCGGGGGCGACCGCAGGGAGCGGGGAGCGTCAGCGACGTCCCGTCGGTGGCGAGCGGAGCGAGGTCGGTGTCCCCCCGTCACGGGGGGGACCGGCCCCGTTCCGCCGACGAAGCGCA
>CAUJGC010000323.1 GCA_963169075.1 Myxococcota bacterium | reverse complement strand
CCCCCCCCCCCCCCCCCCCCCCCCCCCCCCCCCCACCCCCATTTTTCAGGGGGTGTCTTCGCGTCGCTTGAGGTAGCGGGCGAGGGTGCGGAGGGAGACGCCGAGGGCGTCGGCGGCGGCCTGTCGGTCGTGGGGGTGGTGGCGGAGGGCGGCCTCGATGTCTTCGGGGGTGGCCTTGGGGGGGCGGCCGGTGGCGTGGGAGGTGGGGCGCCTGGATTGATGTGTTTTTGTGTTGATTTGTTGGTTTTTTGTGTGTGTGGGCTCGTGGTGGGGGAGGAGGGTGCGGAGGAGGTCGGGGTGGAGGGTGTCTCCGCCGAGGGCGACGGCGGCGCGGAGGGTGTTTTCGAGCTGTCGGATGTTGCCGGGCCAGGGGTGTTGGAGGAGGAGGCGGAGGGTGTCTCCGGGGACGCGGGGCTCGGGGCGGTCCATGTCTTTGCAGGCGCGTCGGAGGGCGCGCTGGAGGAGGAGTGGGATGTCCTCGGGGCGCTGTCGGAGGGGCGGGAGGTCGATGACGAGGGTGGCGATGCGGTAGTAGAGGTCTTCGCGGAAGGTCTGCTCGTGCATCATGCGGCGGAGGTCGCGGTGTGTGGCGGCGATGATGCGGACGTCGATGGGTGCTTCGTGGAGCGCGCCGACGGGGCGTATGCGCTGCTCCTGGAGGGCGCGGAGGAGCTTGACCTGCATGGCGGGCGACATCTCGCCCAGCTCATCGAGGAAGAGGGTGCCGCCGTGTGCGGCCTCGAAGAGGCCGCGTCGGTCGGCGGTGGCGCCGGTGAAGGCGCCTTTTTTGTAGCCGAAGAGCTCGGCTTCGAGGAGGGTCTCGGTGAGGGCGCCGCAGTTGACGGCGACGAAGGGCTTGTGGCGTCGGGGTCCGTTGGCGTGGATGGCGCGGGCGATCAGCTCCTTGCCGGTGCCGGACTCGCCGTAGATGACGACGGGGAGGTCGGTGTCGGTGATGCGGTCCACGCGGGTGAGGACGTCGCGCATGGCGGGGGCCTGGGCGACGAGGTGGGTGTAGTCGTAGCGGAGCGAGGAGGCGCTGCGCTCCTGGTGGATCTCGGCTTCGAGCTGCTGGCAGCGGGTGTGGAGGTCGGTGAGGTGGGCTTCGCGCTCCTGGAGGAGGTGGTGGATGCGCTCCTGGGCTTCGCGGAGCTTGTCGCGTTCTTGCTGGAGGTCGCGGAGTCGCCAGGCGGAGAGGAGCGCGAGGGCGAGCTGGTCGGCGTAGGCGGTGATGAGGCGGAGGGTGTCGGGTGAGGCGAGGGCGGGGTTGTCGCGGTGGTCGAGGTAGAGGCAGCCGAGGAGCTGTTCGCGGTCGGTGATGGGGACGCAGAGGACGGCGGTGGGCTGGATGCGGGTGAGGCTGGAGGCGGTCTGGAAGCGCGCGTCGAGGCTTGGGTTGAGGGTGGAGACGGGCTCGCCGCGTGTGGCGACGTGCTGGGCGATGGTGTGGGAGATGTGGAGGTGGGGTTCGGTGAGGGCGCGTCCGTCGAGGTCGCGGCTGAAGGCGACCTGGAGGTCGCGCTGGTCGGGTTCGCGGAGGAGGAGGGAGCCGCGCTCGGCCTGGGCGAGCTCGATGGCGATGTCGAGGGCGGCGGGGATGATGCGGTTCAGGTCGTGCTCGCCCAGGATGCGTCGGTTGAGGGAGAGCATCCTGTAGAAGCGGTCCACGTCGGGCTGGACGGTCGGGGCGGGCTGCGCGGGGAGGTGCGGGGTGGGGAGCGGGGTCTGGGGGTCGAGGCGGAGGTGGGCCTGGGGTGCGATGTGGGTGTTTGTGTGCTGAGGTAGGATGGGGGGTGGAGTGGGCTCATCGGGGAGGTCGAGTGAGCGGGCGAGGTCGGCGCGGAGGTCGGGTGAGAGGGCGAGGGCGAGGCGTCTCCAGGCGCGGAGGGTGGTGGCGCGGAGGGCTTCGAGGGCGAGGGGGTCCTGGAGGTGTGGGAGTCGGGTGAGGAGGTGTTGGAGGTGTCTGGCCTCGGTGATGACGGTGAGGTCGTCGTTGAGGTCGAGGGCGCGTTCGAGGGCGCGGAGGTAGCGGTCGAGTCCGGCGCGGGCGTCGAGTCCGCCGCGGAGGATGAGGAGGAGGGCGTGGAGGATGGCGGCGGCGGGGAGGAGGTCGGGGAAGTCGTCAGCGAGGGGTTCGGCGCGCTGGAGGAGGGTGCGCGCGTCGTCGGGGAGGTCGGCGCGTGCGGCGGCGAGGCCGGCTTTGAGGAGGAGTTCGGCGGCGTGTCGTCGGTCGCCTGAGGCGAGGTAGTCGTCGGCGCAGCGTCGGTAGGTGTCGAGGGCGGTGAGGGGTTGCTGGTCGGCGGCGTCGGCGTCGGCGTGGAGGTGTTGTATGAAGCGGGAGACGGTGTGGAGGCGTGCGTGTTCAGCGATGCGTGCGGCGTGCTTGAGGAGCTCGCGTGCTTCGGCGGTGCGGTTGAGCTTGATGTCGATGTTGGCGCGGTTGGCGAGGAGGAGGGCGCGTGTGGAGGGTCGTGTGGAGGGTGTGGCGGCGTGGAGTCCGTCGGTGTAGAGCTGCCTGGCGACGGCGAGGCGTCCCTGGCGCTCCCAGGCGGTGGCGAGGTTGAGGAGGTAGAGGGGTTTTTCGGCGTGGAGGTGGTGGGCTTCGACGAGGTCGAGGGCGAGGCGGTAGCGTTCGATGGCGCGGTCGAGGTGTCCGCGGACGTAGTCAGCGAGGGCGAGGAGCGCGAGGAGGCGGGCGCGGGTGCGGGGTGGCGCGTGGAGGAGGTCGGGTGGGGGCTCGTGGTCGTCGTGCTGTCCGAGGAAGGCCTGGGCGGCGTGTGCTGTGGCGAGGAGGTCTGCGCGGAGGGTGTCGTCTTCGGGGAGGTGGAGTGCGGCGTCTCGTGCGCGGAGGTGTGCCTCGGCGTAGCGTCCGGCGCGGAGGTCGATCTGGGCGTGGAGGTGTTGGGCGTGGGGTTGGAGGTCGTCGGGGAGGGTGCCGGGGAGGTGCTGGAGGTGGTCCTGGGCGCGTTGGAGGTCCCCGCGGGCGAAGGTGAGGCGTGCGGCGGCGAGGTGGAGGGCGGGGTGGGGGTGTTGTTGGAGTGCGAGGTCGAGGGTGTCGAGGGCGTCGTCGGTGAGTCCGGCGTCGAGGGCGCGTTCGGTCCAGGCGAGGGTGAGGGGGTGTGCCTCGGGGAGGGTGAGGGCGGGTTCGAGGAGGGCGAGGGCGAGGCGAGGGTGGGAGGGCAAGGCGAGGCGGTGGTCGTCCCAGGCGCGGCGGAGGGCCGGGGTGTCGCGTCGGAGGGCGGCGGCGGTGAGGAGGAGGAGGGGGTGCTGTGTGGCGAGGTGCTGGAGGGCGTCCGCGAGGCGTCGGGCGTCGTCTGTGTGGAGGTGGAGGAGGCGCGGGGGTGGTGCGGTGAAGCGGGCGGCGCCGGTGGGTGAGGGGAGGGGGGTGAGGGCGCGGAGGCGGAGGAGGTGTTGGAGGCGGCGTTGGAGGTCCTGGGTGGATGTGTGGAGGTGTGGGGCGATGTGGGCGAGGTCGTCCGGGTCGAGGCCGGAGGGGAGGAGCCCGGCGAGGAGGGCGATGGGCTCGTCGCGGAGGTGAGGGGGTGTGGGGTGTGCGGGGAGGAGGAGGTGGCGGAGGGGTCCTGGGAGTCCGTGGGCGCGCTGTCGTGCTTCGCGGAGGAGGTCGCTGGGGAAGCGGTCGAGGAGGGGTGCGAGGTCGTCGTCGGTGAGGGGTTGGAGGTGGAGGGTGTGGGGTGTGTCAGCGAAGGCGAGGAGGTGTTGGAGGGGCTGTAGCTTGTCGTCGTGGGTGGTGGCGGCGAGGGCGAGGCGTCCCTGGGCGCGGTGGACGGCGAGGGCGAGGATCTCCGCGAGGTGGAGGTCGAGGTGGAGGTCATCGACGAGGAGGGTGGTGTGGAGGGGAGGGGCGTGGTGGAGGAGGTGCAAGGCGAGGC
>CAUJGC010000322.1 GCA_963169075.1 Myxococcota bacterium | reverse complement strand
CCCCTGTAGCTTTTGCGATCTCATCGAGGTTCGGAGGTAGGTGTTGGGAGGCAAATTGAACCAACGCCTCAGGATGGATGTAACGCGAGGAGTCTGCTGTGATAGGATTCGGTCCAGCGATCATGATGTGCTCCGGGCTTAAATTATTACCCAACCTAGAGATACATCAGGGATCGCTCATTCCTTCCCGGCTTACATTTGACTACATCTACTTACTTAATGCCTATTCCCCGTCACGGGGGGGACCGGGGCCGTTGCTCCGGGCCAGAGCCCGGAGCTTACGGCCCCGGGGGGGTCACGGCGACCCCGAGGGTCTGGAGGGCGACGGTCACGCGCCCGGCGACGGCGGGATCGCCCGCGGCGCGGGGGCGCGCGGCGAGGAGGACGGCGACGATGCCCGCGGTGTCGAGGCCGTTGCGGTGGAAGGCCAGGCAGGTGTCGACGAGGTAGCCGACCGAGCGGGGGATGAGCGCGCTGGTCTGGACGGCCTCAGCCAACGCCTGGAGCTGGGCGGCGGTGAGGGGGTGGGAGGCGAGGGCGCGGATGGCGACGATCTGGACCTGGGGATCGGCCTCGCGCTGGACGAGGCGGATCAAGGCGAGGACGGCCTCCTCGCCTGGGATGGACTCCAGGGCGTTGGCCGTGGCGGCGCGGACCTCGGGATCGGCGTCGTCGCCGTGGGCGGCGATGTCGCGGGCGTAGCCCGGCATCCGGGTGTTGGCGAGGGCGCCCAGGAGGGCGCGCTGGCCGGTGCTGTCGGGCGCCGCTGCCAGGTCGTCGCGGAGGCGGTCGGCCCGTCGCTGCGCGCCTTGCGGGTCCGAGGACACCACCCGCGAGAGGGCCGCCCCCAGGGCCGAGGCGGCGCCGTAGCGCACGTTCACGTCGTCGCCCTCGGCGTAGACGCTCTCCAGGAGGGACACGGTGGCCTCTTCGGGGGCCTCGACGAGGATGAGGCGCTGGAGGAGGGCGCTGTAGGCGGGGTCGGCCTCGACGCCGGGGGCCTGGAGGATCTGGCGCATGGCGGCCTGGGCGGGGGGGCTCCCGGCGCTGCCCAGGACCTCCAGGATCAGGGCGCGGGTCGGGGCGGCGGTCTCGGGGGCCTCGGCCAGCGCGGCCAGGGCGCCAGCGGCGGCGGGGTCGAGGAGGACGAGGCCGACGGTGCGCCAGAGCCAGCGCTCGTGATCGGGGAGACGCCCCGAGCCGCCCCAGGCCTGGAGCTGCGCCAGGGCCTGCTCCACGGTCCAGTCCCCGACCCGCTTCCTGAGGGCGTCGAGACGCGCCGCCTCCCGCGTCCCCACCGGCGCATAGCCCAGCCGATCCAGCTCCGCGCGCCGCGCCGCCGGGTCGATGGCGTGGAGCCCCTGGAGCGCCCAGGTGGCGCGATAGCGCACATCGGCCACGGGATCGCTCCCGCGCGTCAGCGTGAGGGTCTCGTCGAGGTCGAGGGCGGTGGGGTAGCCGTCGGGGTGGAGCGCCGCCTGGAGGGTGGCGCCGCCGCTGCGGCGATCCGGGGCGAGGTGACCCGGGATGAAGGAGAAGGCGGCGTAGTCGGCGGCCTGGCGGCGGAGGATGGCCTCGCAGCCGCGGGGCGGGGCGCAGGTGTGGGGCGCGCCCTGCCAGCGTGTGTCTCCGAAGCCTGCGGTGACGGCGCGGGACCAGCCCTCCGCAGGCGAGTCGGCGGGCCAGGGGGCCTGGAGCTGGCGGAGGAGGCGCTCGACGGTGTTGGCGAAGACGGGGTTGGCGCGGCTCGGGACCTCGATCTGGAGGAGGCGCCCCTCGTCGTCGTAGGTCGCCAGGGCGCTCTGGCCGTTGAGGTCGGCGGCGGTGACGGGGAGGGGGGCGCCGGAGAGGGTGAGGCGCTCCAGGGTGACGTCGCTCCAGCGTGCCTCGACGAGGTGGCCGCCGGCGGGCTGGGGGCCGAGGTGGACCCATTGGAGGGTGCCGCGCAGGGCCATGTCGCCCTCCCAGCGCTCGGGGAGGGCGTTCTGGCGAGGGACGTGGACCTCGGCGCGCTCGGAGAGGGTGAAGGCGCCTGTGACGACGCGCCCCGGGACGAAGCGCCAGGCCGGAGCGTCCTGGGGGGCGGGGGCGGAGATGGGGGGTGGTGAGGAGGAGGAGGCGGGCGGCGAGGAGGCGCCCTCGCCCTGGCCTGCGACCCAGGCGAGGAGCGCCCCGAGCGCGACCAGGGCGAGGACGCCGCCGCCGAGGAGGAGGCGGCGTCCTGGGGGCATCAGTTCCCCTCCTCCTGCGCGATGCCGTCCACGGGGGGCGGCGGGGCCAGCTCGGGGGCGGCGCAGACGCCGAGGCCCTGCTGGCAGTAGGCGAAGACGGTGCCGAAGCTCTGGCTGTAGGTGCTGCGGAGGAGGTCTTCGCGGCGGAGGATGCCCGGCTCGCGGTGGAGGGTGGTCTTCTTCTTACCTCCAAAGAAGCCATAATCTACAAAGTAGTAGATCTCACCGCGCAGGGCGTTGAGCTGGAAGGTGGCCTCGGAGTCCACCTGGACGGCGGCGTTGGCGAGGTTCTGCCCGGCGGCAGCCCGGACGGAGGCGTTGAGGCCCAGGGGCAGCTCGGCGGAGAGCATGTCGAGGGAGCCGCCGACGCCGATCTCGACGACGATCAGGTCAAAGCCGGCCTCGACGAAGCCCGAGAGGTCGGCGTAGGGGCGGACGAGGCCCTGGACGCCCATGTGGAGGGCAGCGCCCGCGGTCTGCGGGGAGGACTCGAACCAGGCGCGGGCGTTGACCTCCAGGCCGATGCGGCCTGCGGCGCCGATCTCCAGGAAGACGGTGATGCCAGCGACGCTGATGATGGGGATGCGGCGGCTGTCCTGGGCGCTGTAGGCCGGGTTGGCCGAGAAGGTGGCGCTCCAGTCGTAGGCGAGGTTGGGCAGCGGCTCCAGCTCCGGGGCGGAGCCGGTGACCTGCGCCTGGCCGCTCCAGACGTTGTAGCCGAAGAGCTTGAGGTGGGCGTTGAAGGCCCGCTCCTGGGCGTTGGCGCGGGCCTGGCCGTCGAGGATGGGGAAGCGGTCCCCGAAGACGAAGGCGTAGGCGTCGAGGTAGGCCTCGGCTTTGACGTTGGTCTCTGCGACGCGGTTGATGTCGTTGTTGGGCGGGGGGACGACCTGCCACGACGCGCCGGTCTGGTAGCCCGCGGCGAGCCAGTCGCGATCACCGACCTCGCCGCTGCGGCTCCAGGCCTGCCCCCAGGTGGGCTGCTCCTCGGGGGGGAGGTTGGCGAGCTGGGCGAGGTAGGCGGGCATGAGGAGCTGGGTCTGCTGGCGGCGCTGGAGGTAGACCTCGAAGTCGAGCATGGAGGCGGTGACGTCGCCGCTCTGGCGGACCTGCTCGACGGTCTGGCCGCTCTGGCGGAGGTATTGGTAGCCGCTGCGCAGCTCCTCGAAGGTGTGGCCGAGCATGCCCTGGCAGCTGTTGACGAGCTGGTCCTGGGCCAGCTCGAACTCGCGGCGCAGGTCCTCCACGAAGTCCGCGGGCGCCCAGTCGCAGGGCGTGGGGCGGTGGAAGGTGCGCTGGGCGTCGGCGGGGTAGTGATCGAAGCAGCCGTTGTTCCAGGCGGCGAAGGTGGCCTGGGCGATCTCGGCGGCTGCGGTGTTGACCTCGGGGGCGAGGCGCAGCTCGCAGCGCGAGGAGATGGCGTCGGGGGAGAGGCTGGGGGAGATGGCGCGCTGCTCCAGGATGCAGGCGCGGCGGGCGCTGAGGAGGTTGTCCAGCGACTCCTTGACCCGCTGGCGCCGGTCGTAGAAGTGCTGCAGCTCGGCGTCGCGGACGGGGCGGTCGGGGCGCCCGAGGTAGCGGGTGGCGGCGTCGGTGAGCTCGATGCCCATCGCGCGGTGGAACTCCCAGCCGGAGTCGGGGGTGAAGACGCGGTCGCGGACGGGCCAGTACTCTTCGAAGCGGGCGCCCTGGCCGATCTGGGCGTCCAGGCTCTCCCACATGTCGGCGTAGGCGGCGCGGTCCTCCGAGGAGAGGGCGGGGTTGCCGACGTGCCAGAGCTTGGTCTGAAGCTCCAGGAGGGGGAAGTTGACCTGGTAGAGGTAGATCAGCTCGCTGCGGGGCACCGAGACGCTGAACTCGTTGGCGTAGTCGCGGGCGGGGAGGAGGCCGTAGGGCTGCTCGGCGGACACCCAGCGCGGGTTGACGGGATCGGGCAGCAGGTAGTTGAAGCCCGGCGAGGAGCCGATGACGGCGCCGCCGAGCTTGCGGAAGGGGGTGGCGGAGCTGCTGGCGAGGTAGCCGATGGCGAAGTCCCGGTAGGCGGGGTCGTCCGAGTAGGCGACGTCGTAGACCAGGCGCGCGTCGTCCTTGAAGGGCTCGACGGCGTTCTTGAAGCGGTTGTAGGTGTGGAAGTACTGGTAGGCGTACTCCTCGCAGCTGGAGACGCGCTGGCCGTCGCTCTCCCACTGGGCTGCGACGCCCTGGGCCTGGCCGATGGTGGGGGCGCGGCAGTCGAAGCGCCCGGGCACAGAGTAGCCGTCCTCGGTGGTGATGGGGCCGTCGGCGTCGGGGACGAAGACCAGGGTGCCGAGGCAGGAGGTCTCGGCCTCGGCCTCCGCCTGGGCGAAGGCCATGAGGGTGCCCTCGCAGCGGTCGATGGCGACGCCGGCGCAGGCGGGGGGCAGGGTGTCTACCAGCTCATAGAAGCGGCTGGAGTCGGCGCAGCTGGCGACGGTGAAGTCCCCGTCGCAGAGGTCCTCCTCCCAGCCGACGCAGCGCGTCGCCAGGCGCTCCTGGCAGACGGGGTGGGCCAGATCGGGGTAGGCGCAGTTGGCGGCGTTGCGCTCGGGGCAGGCCGCCTCCAGGAAGGCCTCGCAGGGGCCCGCCAGGGCCTCCTGGCAGCCCGCAGGCACCTCCTCCGGGTCGGGACCGCAGCGGTCCAGCGTAGGGGCGTAGACGGCCGCGCAGAAGCCTGGAAGCTCCAGGCGGCAGCGCTCCTCCAGGGCGGGGCGGCAGACCTCGGGGACCTGGGACGGGTCGAGGCAGCGCTCCAGCGAGGTCGGGTGGGCCTCCTGGCAGAGCGCCGGGAGCTGGGTCTGACAGGCCTGTTCGATGGCAGGGGCGCAGTAGTCGCCCTCGTCGCGGCGCGCGGCGCAGCGCTCCAGGGTGATGGGGTAGGCCGCCTCGCAGAGCTCGCCGCGCCGGAAGGTACACTGGGCCTCTGCATACCAGTTGCAGACCAGGCGCCGGGAGGTGTCGGGGGTGGTGCAGCTCTCCAGCGTGATCTGCTCAGGCGGGATCTGGTCCTCGCACTGCTGCACGCAGGAGCGGAGCGTCCACTCCTGGCAGGCGTCGGAGACCTGGCCCTCGCTCACGAGATCGCGCAGGCGCCCCTCCTCCTCCTCGCCCAGCAGGTCGTCGAGGCCATCCGCGAAGGCCTCGGCGCAGACCGCCTCCGAGGGGGAGGGGCACTGGGAGGCGAAGACCGCCGAGCACTGGCGCTGGTAGGCCTCCACGCAGAGGGCTGCGTCGCCGCGCGTCCCCGTCAGTTCGGCGGTGAGGCCGTCGCGGTTGATGACCTCCTGGCGCGAGAGCGGCGCGTCGTCTTCAGACAAGAGCGGCTTGGTCTCACCCAGGAGCGCCTCCACCGGCACCTGGCTGCACGTCTCCAGCGTCCACGTCGGGCAGCTCCCGCACGAGGCGGTGTAGTGCGCCTGGCAGACCTCGCCGCCCGGGTAGTTCAGCCCCGCGCGCTCCAGCTCGCGCTGGTTGTAGTCCCGCGACGACACCCCCTCGCTGCGCCACGGGTCCCGCGTCTCTTTGAAGACCGTGCAGAACGCCCGATCCGGGTCGAAGCACCCCGCCGTGCTCGCCACCGAGCACTCCTTGCTGGTCGGATCACACCCCTTCGCCAGGAGCCCCGCGTAGGGGTCCTCTTCCTCCTTGGGGAGGCACCCCAGCGCCAGCGCCAGCGGCGCAGCGGTCAAGAGGACAAACCACACCCCAAGCCGACGACGCCAACCCGTTCGTCCTCGCATCTCATCTCCCTTGATGTTCAAGCGCCTTGCAGCTTCAGTAGCCACCTCCACAGACCCGACCGTGGGGAACGATCTAACGCATCCCGACGCCCAGGGCAAGGCCCCGCCTCAGGGTGACTTCTTCGTGCAATCCCCTTGCGCTCCTGCTACATAGATGAAGTGGCACGCCGTGTCCCCTGCTCAACCCGCGAGGGCCCCCAGCGACCCCCTCGCCTTCCACCCCGCGCCGCCCGCTCAGGAGCCCCGATGCAACGCACCCGACGCCCCCTCGCCTTCTCCGTCTCCTCCGCGCTCCTGGCCGGCAGCCTCGCGCTCACCGCCTGCTCCGACACCACGAGCAACCCCGCGCCATCACAAGAGAACAACAGTGTTGCCAACAACAGCGCGGCCAACAACAGCCCCGGCAACAACAGCCCCGGCAACAACAGCCCCGGCAACAACAGCCCCGGCAACAACGTCGCCAACAACGCCAACAACAGCGTCGCCAACAACAGCCCGGGCAACAACGCCAACAACAACCCCGTCAACAACGCCAACAACGACCCCGTAGGCACCGACTACCCCAGCATCGAGCGCGAGAACGGGTGGGTGGAGTATCTGCCCGGCAAAGATACGAGCTGCTCTCGGGGGACGCCCTATGCCTTCTTTGTCCGGGAGGGGGATCCCAACAAGGTGCTGGTGGACTTCATCGGCGGCGGCGCCTGCTGGAACGACCTCACCTGCTCCATCGCAGGCTCGATCTTCTCCGAGGACGTCGAGGGCATCCGGCGCATGAGCAACTACAATGAGGGCATCTACAGCACCGACAACCCCGACAACCCCTTCCTGGGCTGGACCCACGTGATCATCCCCTACTGCACCGGGGACATCCACTGGGGGAACTCGGATCAGACCTACACGCAGGGGGAGGAGAGCTTCGAGATCCGCCACCGCGGCGCCGTCAACACCCGCGCCGTCCTCGCCTGGCTCTACGACAACTACGCGGCGCCCAGCGATATCTTCGTGTCGGGGTGCTCGGCGGGGGCCTACGGGTCGATCCTGTGGTCCGCCGACGTCATGAACCGCTACCCCGAGGCCCGCGTCACCCAGCTGGGCGACTCGGGCGCCGGGATCATCACCGACGACTTCTTCTCCGACTCCTTCCCGCGCTGGAACGCCTTCGAGGCGTTCCCGACCTACATCAGCGACCTCGATCTGAACACGGTGGACTACACGACGCTGGCGCTGCCGGATCTCTACGCGGGCGTGGGCAACTTCTATTCCAATAGAACCATCGCTCAATTCAACACTATTCTCGATGAAAATCAGGTGTTCTACTTCCAGGCCATGGGCGGCGGCAGCGCGGAGGTCTGGTCGGAGCGGATGCTGGCGTCGATTGAGGACACGCACGCGCAGGCGCCCAACTTCCGCTCGTTCATCGCGCCCGGCGAGATGCACTGCATCCTGCCCTACGATGAGCTGTACACGGTCACCTCGGACGGCGTGCGCCTGGTGGACTGGATCCAGGGGCTGGTGGATCAGGAGCCGGTGGAGGACGTGACGTGCGAGGAGTGCGGGGAGTGACCCCCCCGGGGCCGTAACGCCGGGCAAAGCCC